>JBDKTO010000085.1 GCA_039680175.1 Veillonellales bacterium
GCCTGCTTCCAAAAAAAGTTCTCCTTCTGTAACAATCAAATACTCTTGGGTATTTTCACCATGAGAACTACAGGGATAATCTTTGCCGGGTTTAATTTCAATGTCATATATTTCAAAAGGGCGTTCCTTCTCATAAGGGAAATACACGTAGTTTTTATATGCATCTTCAACATATTTAGCAGGTGTGAGGGTTACGCGCCGAACCACATAGCTTTCCTCCTGCGGCGCTCCAACCAAGTCCATAAAGTTCACTCTAAGCCCACTGATAATTTTCCCCAGTGTACCGATTGTCGGATTGGCTTCCCCCCGTTCAATCTGTCCCAACATACTTTTACTCAACCCGGTCTCCAATGCTACATTTTCCAAACTCATTTGTTTGCTTTGCCGAATCCGGCGCAAATTGACAGCAATATTTGCATTTAAGTAATCCATTTTTAGCTCTCCTTTCATGCAATATATTGTACTATATTTTCCTGTTTAGGACAATATATTGCATGAAAAAGTGCAATTTGGAGGAATTATTTCTCACCTCCATCGACAATTTAGTCTATTGGTTTTTTATGCTATTTTGTCATTCCGGCTGGCAAATAATTATCATTTTAGATCTTCAAGAAATGTCCTTTCTCAATTTCTCAAACCGGGCTGAGATTCTCTTCCATTGCATCCACAAGTACATCCGCAATCTGCGCCGTATCCACTGATTCATTTCTTGCATCTTATTTCGCATATCTGCTATAGAATAGTAGCCCAGCCATCCGGTTGTATATCTTCGCAGTTCCTGCAATATTGCTTCGATTGACCGACCGCGGTTGCGGCCAGTTATTTCTCTTACTTTCTGCTTGAACCGTTTCAGCACTTTTCCGTGTGGTCGGATTCCCATCTTTCTTGGCGTCTTATGCAAGGAGAAACCTAGGGAAGCACTGAATAATAGCTGTTTTTACTATTTAAAAGGCAAAACACATTCGTTTTATTGCAAAATGATCTTTAACAGATGCTAGAAAACACCCTTTATCGCTCTGAAACCGGATCATCCGATTTCATGGCAGACTTTCCCCTCGGGTTCAACTTCCCACCGAGGCAGGTCTGCTCTTACGTCCTGCTATCAGTAGGTTGACAGAGGCGAATAGCATAAACAGGCGTGCTTCGTTTTTTTCAAGTCCCCTATACCGAGTCTTGCTGTAACCAAACAAGTTCTTGATCAGATGGAACGGGTGTTCCACAAGCGAACGGCGGATTTGGCATATTCCTCTGCCAACAACGCTTCTTTTTTCAAACTCTCTGCCATCTTACGCAGAGCTCTACGCCGTTTGGCAATCAACCATGTGATGTTTTTCTCTTGTTTTTTTACTTCGTCTCGTTTTTCAATACCAGTATAGCCCGCATCCGCATAGACCAACTCTTCTTCTCCGTTCAACAGTTCTGTAGTCTTGACAATGTCCGCAACTTGGGCCGAGGTAGTCACCAGGGTATGAATTATACCACTGGCGGCATCTACCCCGATATGAGCTTTCATCCCGAAGTGCCATTCATTGCTTTTTTTGTTTGGTGCATTTGCGGATCCCGTTTCTGGCGTTCGTTTTTTGTCGAGGTCGGCGCCTCAATAATCGTGGCGTCAACAATGGTTCCTTCTTTCATGAAGATTCCTTGTTCTCCCAGACGTTGCTGCAGTTCTTCAAACATTTGTTTCGGCAGATGGTGTTTTTCCAACAGATGGCGGAATTTCAGCAGTGTTGTGGCATCCGGTACGGATTCATGCGATAGGTCAATTCGACTAAATTGACGCAGGGATTGGCTGTCATAAACAGCGTCTTCCATTGCTTCATCCGATAAATTGTACCAGGACTGGAGTAGATATAAACGTAACATTCGTTCACAGCCAATCGGCGGACGTCCCCGCTTTCCTTTAGGATAATGGGGCTCAATGAGTGCCACCCATTCTTTCCAAGGAACCAGGGTTTCCATTTTTTCCAGGAATACATCTCGCCGAGTTTGCTTTTTCTTGTGGCTGTATTCCCACTCGCTAAACGATGTCTGCTTTTCCATTGATGATCCTCCCATGTCAATCCTTCGCTCTTTTTGCTATTACATGTATTCGACATGGATCATCAGTTTTCCTATAATTGGAAATGATTAAATCAGTGTTTCCCTAGCTTTCCGGAAACGGCATGAACGGAAAATTGTGTTGTGGTAAAAGGGGATGGTTCTTTTTTGTATCATATTAAAGCCTTACTCCCTTTAATCCGGTGTTAGCTGGTGGAGGTCATAGCCCCCAACCGTCCCACACAAGCAACAATAGCCCGCGAAATTCGCGGGCTCTCAGTCGTTCCGGATTTATATGGTGGAGGTAAGGTAGTACAATTATCCGGTGAAGGAAAAATTGAAAAAGTGTCATTTGAGCAATTTACCGATAGTTTCTATACCGTCCATCGCGAAATCTGGGTTCCATTTAATGATACTTCCAACCGCTACGATGCTTACGAGCCAATTGGCAGTCTAGATGTTGCAGAACGGGCTTTAAAGATGCTTAATCATGAAATGGATTATGATATTTTGTTCAATAACTGTCATCATTTTTCATGTGGTTGCTTAAGCGGTAATTTTGGCAATTATTATAACACGTTATCTAATATCAAAGAACAAATTGAAAAATACGAAAATGGGAGCAATCCTGTAATATGGTACCGCTGGAATTGGGTAGACGGAATATTAATGAAATAACAAAATGCCCTCACTCCTTGATACCTTTTATTTCTATTTTTTCATGAATGTGATTGTTTGTTGGCCTATTGTCCAAGCAAAATTGTTTTTTTAAATTAGACCATTTTTGTGTTTAAAAATAGCACCGGTTTCCATAAAACTTTAAACGCCAAAAACGGCTATTTGTCCATTATAAGACAAATAGCCGTTTCCTATTTTTGTAAAAAGTCGGGATTTAGATGGTGGAGGTGAGGAGAGTCGAACTCCTGTCCAAAAGTATTGCTACACAGGCTTCTCCGAGCGCATTCCGCATTTTAGATTTCGCACCGTTGACGCTTGCGGACAGGCTTCGCTGGTGCTATCTCGATAAGTTTCCCAGTCGGTCCGCCGAGAATAGAACCTCAGGTATCCCGCTGTTTGTCGCCCTATCCCTCCCCGCAGGAAAAAGGAGAGTAGGACGTTAGCATTAAGCTGCTAAAGCGTAATCGTCGTTTGCTTTTACTTTAAGATCCACCGTGTTGACGGGCTGATGGAACCCCGGCTCGCTACCTATGCCACAACTACCCCTGTCGAAACCAGTACACCCCCATATTTAGAGCAAACTATGTGTTAGACTATTATAGCACAAACTATGCGAATGGACAATGGCGTTATTCAGCCAAAATTTTCTGTCAATGCCAGACAGACCGACAGGAACTTTTCCTGCGCAAACTGAATATTATAAAGGAAGGAGTTGATTCCAATGGACAAGAAAACCACCGGTATACTGATGGTCCTATTTTCAGCAGCCGGTTTTGCAACCCTCGCTATTTTTATTAAAATTGCTTATGCAGCCGGAGTAAACACGGTTACCATGCTTGCCTTGCGGTTTTTGCTGGCAGCAGCCGTCTTATGGCTGATACTATATTTGCGAGGTACTCTGCCTCATATTTCTAAAAAGTTATCGGTTCAGCTCTTTCTTATGGGTACGTTAGGCTATGGAACCATGTCATTTTTTTTTGCGCTGGCGCTGAAATACTTGTCGGCTTCTCTCGCCGCAATGATTCTTTATACCTATCCGGCCTTGGTTAGCTTGCTCGCTTTCGCCCTTGGCGACGAACGGGTTACTTTGCCGAAATGCTCCGCTTTAGCTGTCTGCTTTGCCGGTTTGTTCCTGGTGCTGGGAGTCTCGTTTAACGGGCTCAATCCGCTGGGAATATGTTTGGGCTTAGGCGCAGCGGTAGTGTATTCCGCCTATATTGTCATTGGGAATCGGGTTCTCCGGCAAGTTGATTCAGTAGCCGCTGCCACTATCGTGTGTACTGCCGCCGGTATGAATCTGCTGCTGGGCGGAGCACTTGCCGGAGAACTGCAATTTGCTATTGCTTTACCAGGAATACTGGCGATATTGGGTATTGCCTTCTTCGGTACTGTTATCGGCATTCTCTTCTTTTTTGCGGGGATGAGCCGCATTGGCGCCGCTAATGCGGCCATCATTAGCACTACGGAACCGATTATCACCGTACTGCTGTCTTGTCTACTGCTCAATGAAAGAATTACGCTGCTCCAAGCGGGCGGCGGATTATTGATTTTAGCTGGTGTAGTCATTCTTCAGGTGTGGACCGGCAACAGCTCTGCTGTAGCATCACCGGCGGTGCATTCTGAGGAATAAGGCTACTCTTTCTGCCGTTCGCGAAACGCCCGGTCCATTTCCCGTTTGGCGTCCTTGGCGGCAAGATCCTGCCGTTTGTCATACGTATGTTTCCCGGTGGCCAGTCCCAATTCGACTTTGACTTTTCCCCGGGTAAAATACAGCTTCAGCGGCACCAAGGTATAGCCTTTTTCCTTCGTTTTGCCGATCAGCTTGTTGATTTCCTCCCGGTGCATCAACAGCTTACGGGTTCGCAGCGGTTCGTGATTGAAGCGATTGCCCTGGTCAAAGGGACTGATGTGCATATTGTACAGCATAATTTCGCCGTTTTCAATCCGGGCGTAACAGTCTTTTAAGTTGGCTTTCCCCGCCCGCAATGATTTGACTTCCGTTCCGGTCAGCACAATGCCGGCTTCAAAGGCTTCATGTATAAAATAATCGTGGCGGGCTTTGCGGTTTTCCGCCACCGGTTTGTTATTGGGGTCCTTTTTTCCCATAGTATTCCTCTCCTGTATATGCGATAACGTTACTTTATTATAGCATATGACGTAGGATTTTTAGAATTGATTTTACGGCTTTGGCGCCGCAGCACGCTTCGCTTTTCTGGGTCTGGGGCGGCGGGGTTTGGCGCCTGTGGTTTTGCGTTTTTTTGATTTTTTCTCGGCAATGGAAGTGGGTTTTTTGGCCGGAGTGGCCTTCCCCTTTGTCCGTCCTTGATTACTCTTGTCCGGTTGGGGACGCAGAGCGTGAGCGGAGGAGGAAGCCAGTACAAAATCAATGGTCCGTTCTTCCGGGTTGGTCCGCACCAGGACTACCCGGGCCGGGTCGCCCAGGCGGTAAACTTTCCGGGTGCGTTCGCCGATAAGGGCGTACTGGTCTTCTTCATAGCGGTAGTAGTCGTCGTCCATGCTGGAAACCCGCACTAAACCCTCCACGCCGTTTTCCAGTTCGACAAAAATACCAAAAGCGGTAACACCGTTGATGACTCCGTCAAATTTCTCACCGACAAACTGGCCCATATATTCAACCTTTTTTAAATCGACGGTTTCCCGTTCCGCTTCGGCGGCAGCCCGCTCCCGCTGGGAGGAATGAAGGGCGATCTCCGGCAGCATGGCCGCCAGTTTTCCCCGGCGCTTGGCCGAAACATCGCCGGTATTGAAGGTTTCCCGCAGGATGCGATGGACGATTAAGTCGGGATAGCGGCGGATTGGTGAGGTAAAATGCGTATAATAGGTGGCGGCCAGACCAAAATGTCCTAAATTCTCCGCTTCGTAACGGGCCTGTTTCAGGGAGCGCAGCATCACAGTGCTGATGATCCGCTCTTCCGGGCGGCCGGCAATGCTGCTGAGAACTTTCTGCAGAGCCATCGGCTGCACTTCCTCCACCTTGGCCAGACTTTGACCAAAGTTATGCAGCAGATTATTCAGTTTCGTCATTTTTTCCGGTTCCGGTTCTTCATGTACCCGGAACATAAAGGGAACATCCAGGTCATGCATATGTTCGGCCACGGTTTCATTGGCCACCAGCATAAATTCTTCCACAATGGACTCCGCTAAATTTCGCACCCGCTTGACTAATTCAATGGGTTTGCCTTTTTCGTCCAGCTTGACCTTTATTTCCGGGAAATCAAAGTCAACTGCCCCCCGGCGCATCCGACGGTCCCGCAGAATGTGGCACAACCGTTCCATATCTTCCAGTGATTCCAGCAGTTCCCGGTATTCTGCCTTCACGGCCTCATCGTGCTCCACCAAAATTTTGCTCACGATGTTGTAGGACAACCGTCTTGCCACCCGAATCACACTGGGAAAAATATCATAGCTGAGTACCTGGCCCATGTGGTTAATTTCCATCTGAATCGACATTGCCAGTCTGTCCTCACCGGCGTTCAGGCTGCAGATACCGTTGGACAGCCGCTGAGGCAGCATCGGAATGACCCGATCCACCAGGTAGACGCTGGTTCCCCGCTCCCTGGCTTCCTGGTCAAGGGGGCTGTTCTCCCGGACATAATAGCTGACATCGGCGATATGCACACCTAAACGGTAGCGGCCGTTGGGGAGCCGTTCCAAATTCACTCCGTCATCCAGATCCTTGGCATCTTCCGAGTCGATTGTCACGATCGGCAGCTGACGAAGATCCCGGCGCCCGGCAAGTTCAGCCGGATTAATGGCATCAGGTGCCGCAGCCGCAGCCCGTTCTACTTCCAGGGGAAATTCGGTTGGCAAATTGTTTTTTTTAATAATTGACAATATTTCAATGCCCGGATCGCCTTTTTGCCCCAGTACTTCGCTAATTTTACCTTCGGCACTGCGCTTTTTTTCCGGCCATTTCGTAATTTCAACAACGACTTTGGCACCGACTTTGGCACCGTTAAATTCGTCCTTGGGGATAAAAATATCATTGCCGATCCTCACGTCATCGGGAACAACAAAGCCAAAGTGGCGGCTGGCTTCAAAAGTTCCCACTACTTTTGGATTGGCCCGGTGAATGATGCGGATAATCTCGCCTTCTCTGGCCTTGCCGTGGCCGGGCTGGTGAAAATGGACCCTGGCCACGACCCGGTCATTATGCATAGCGGTCATCATGGCATCCGGCGGGATAAACACATCCGGTTCATTGGGCTCCTTCGGGGTTTCCGGAATGACAAAACCGTATCCTTTATTGCTGGCCTGCAGTCGTCCGACGACCAGATTCATTTTATCCGGCACGCCGTATTTATCGTAGCGGGTTTTGATCACATCGGCGTTGTCTTCCATTTGCTGCAATACCTGCCAAAAGTCCAGCAGTTCCCGTGCCTTCAGATTCATTTGCTCGGCCAGTTCTTCGGCCGTAAGGGGTTTATAGACTTCGGTATGCATAAATTCCAGTATTTTTTCCTTTAGCGTCATGATTTTTCCTCTCCAATTACTGCCACTATCGCTTTCGCCTGAGCAGTCACCGTGCCGTCCGGCAGTCGAATTTCCCCGGCCATCTCATACATATGGCCCTTATGTCCCTTGAGTCGCCCGATAATTGTAAGTTCTTTCCCAATAGGAGTCGGATGACGATAGCGAATTTCCAGACGGGCCGTAACTGCATTCCAGCCTCTGGCATACAAATAGCGAGTAGTAATTTCATCCAGCAATGTACTAATGATTCCTCCGTGAACAATGCCGTCATAACTTTGATGTTCCGGTCCGGCGGTAAAATGGCTGATGTAGGTATCATTTTCCTCCCGGAAAGACAGCTTCAGCCCGATCGGATTGTTCCGTCCACAAGCAAAACACCACTGATTTGCTTCCTCATTGCTAACTTGTCCCACTGTGACTACCGTCCTCTCTCTTTCAATTCGCCCTGTAAAAATTCTGCAACTGCTTGAAAGACCTTGTCTCGCTGCCGGTCCAGGGTAACGATGTGGCCGGATCGCTCCAGCCAAATCAGCTGCTTATCGCTGCTGCCCAGCCGCTCATAAATATGGCGGGCGCTCTTGGGACGCACCGTATGATCGTTATAGGACTGGATGATTAAGGCCGGTACTTGCATCACCGGCAGCAGCCGATCCACCTGCTTAACCAGCTCCAGCATGCTTCCCAAACTGCGAAGGGGTGTACGATCGTACCCTACCGAATATCGCGGATCGATATCCGGATATCGCCGGCGGCGCTTGGGCGCAAAGCTGCGAAACAAGCGGTAAACCGGCAGCATCGGCAGCCGGCGGTCTGTGATATAAATCGGTGCGCTTAAGGAGACTACCCGGCTTACCGGATAGTCAACAGTCAGCTTCAACGCCAGCAGAGCCCCCATGGACAAGCCAATGACAGCAATCTCCTGGCAAAGATGTTTTAATATATGATACCCATCCTCGACAGCCCCATACCACAACGGCCAGGTTGTTTTTGCCATCTCTTCCGCCCGGGTTCCGTGGCCGGGTAAGCGGGGGGCAAAAACAGTATAGCCCTGAGTCTGAAGAAAATCGCCCAGAAGCCGCATTTCCGATGGGGATCCCGTAAAGCCATGCACCAGCAGCGCGCCGTGATCGCCGCCGGGCAGCAAAAAAGGTTCGGCCCCTTTCATAATCGTCAACAGGCAATCCCTCCATCAAATTGATCTACCCCTATCATTATACCATTATAGGAAAATGATTATAATTTATTGATAGAAAAATTTACTATTTTATACTACTCCTTCGGTTTGACTGTGCCGCTTTTTTTACAAAACGCCGGAAAAGTTCTCTCATCTCAGGCCGGACCTGGAGCAGCATCTCCGGATGCCACTGTACGCCCAGCACAAACTCCTGTCCCGGTTGTTCGATTGCTTCAACCACACCGTCCCGAGTGCGGCCACTGACAATAAATCCCGGTGCCGGGTCTTTTACCGCCTGATGGTGAAAACTGTTGACCCGGAAACTTTCAGTCGCCACGATATCAAACAGGCAGGTAGTTTTCTCCACGATTACGGTGTGGAAAGGAGTATCTCTCCTTGCCTGCTGCGTATGCTGTTGACAGCTGCCGGGTATCCGGGAAATATCCTGGTATAGGGTCCCCCCAAAAGCCACATTAAGCACCTGTATTCCCCGACAGATGCCAAAGATAGGTTTGTGCCGACCGGCGGCCGCCTGAATCAGTGCAAGTTCATACTCATCCCGGCGAAGATCACAAAAACCTAGTCTTGTATCGGGCTCTTCCCCATAAAACAAGGGATGGATATCCCCGCCGCCGGAAAGCAGCAGCCCGTCCAGCAAACCGACTTGTGCCTCAATCGTTGCTTTTACGCTAACGGTTGGTAAAATCACCGGAACGCCGCCAGTCTGACAAATCGCCTTAATATACGCCTCGTTCACACTCAGCTTTTCGCTGCCGGCTCCTTCTTCAGTGATAATGCTGCCGGCTGAAATACCGATAATCGGCCCTGTCATTATCTCACCTCCGCAATAAGCTGCATCTTATTGTTATGCCGCTGCCGACAAAAAGGATACTAAAAATTGATACAAAAAGCACCAGGCAAAGCCTGATGCTTTTTGAACACAAATTGATTTTAGAAGAACAGCAACGGAGCAATAATCAGAGAAATAGTACCTGCGACTTTGATTAATGGGTTCATGGCAGGACCGGAAGTATCTTTAAAGGGGTCGCCTACTGTATCGCCGATAACGGCAGCAGCATGAGTCGGAGTGCCTTTGCCGCCGTATTTACCGGATTCAATATACTTCTTGGCGTTATCCCAGGCACCGCCGGCATTGGCCATGAAAATAGCCATCAGAACTCCTGCAGCCGTGGCACCGGCCAGGAATCCGGCCAGCGATTTCGCCCCCATAAGAAAACCAACTAAGAGGGGAGTTCCTACTGCAAATAAACCAGGCAGCAGCATTTCACGGAGTGCCGCTTTGGTGCTGATATCAACGCATTTGGCATAATCAGGACGACCGGTGCCTTCCATGATGCCGGGAATTTCTCTAAATTGGCGGCGTACTTCCGCAATCATCTCGAAAGCCGCCTTGCCAACAGCTTCCATTGTGAATGCGCACACCAGGAAAGGCAGGGTAGCGCCAAGGAAGATGCCGATGATTACACCGGGCTCGGTCAGGTTAATGACCAGATGACCGTTGGATACGAGGCCGGCCAATTTCGGATTTTTAACAATTTCTTCACCAAAAGCAGTAAACAGAGCCAAGGCAGTGAGAGCGGCGGAACCGATAGCAAAACCTTTGGCAATCGCCGCTGTAGTATTTCCTACGGAATCCAGTTTGTCGGTAGTCTCGCGGACTTTGGGATCCAGTTCGGCCATTTCGGCAATGCCGCCGGCATTATCGGCAACAGGACCGAAGGAATCAACGGCAACCACCATACCGGCGGTACAAAGCATACCCATAGCCGCCATGGAAATACCATAAATACCGGCTTGGTTAAAAGCAACCCAGATTGCAATGGCAAATACGATCATCGGTAAAGCGGTACTTCGCAGCCCGGTTGCAATACCGGCAATTATGTTGGTAGCCGCACCGGTTTGCGATGCATCGGCAATATGCTGTGTCGGCGGCTTGGTATTGGCAGTGTAATATTCGGTAATTGCACCAACAAGAATATTAACCGCTAAACCGGCCACAATGGCAACAAAAATACCGAAACCTTTTGCGCCGAAAATATGAGTAGCCAAAACATAAGCCATAATGGCAGTCAGCAAGTTTGTTGACCAGAGGCCACGATTTAAGGCAGCCTGGGGATCGCCATTTTCACCGGTGCGTACCAGGAAGGTGCTGAGAATAGCCGCCACAATTCCGGCAGCGCCGATCAAGAGGGGAAATAACACACCATTAATACCGAACAGAGTGTTGCCAATCAGCATGGCAGCAATGGCAGTAGCGCCATAAGACTCGAATATATCGGCACCCATACCGGCCGTATCACCCACATTATCGCCCACATTGTCGGCAATAACAGCAGGGTTGCGGGGGTCGTCTTCCGGAATACCGGCTTCCACCTTACCCACAAGGTCGGCACCCACATCAGCGGCTTTCGTATAAATACCGCCGCCAATACGGGCGAAGAACGCAATGGCGCTGGCACCAAAAGCGAAGCTGTTGATCGCTACCGGATCGCGGAAGATTATGTACAGAACGGAAACGCCTAACAGTCCAAGGCCGGAAACCGCCATACCCATAACAGCACCGGCGCGGAAAGATACGCCAAGAGCTTTATTCAAACTGCTGCGGGCAGCTTCGGTAGTACGGGCGTTGGCTTTTGTCGTCGAACTCATGCCTATATAGCCGGCGACAGCCGAACAAACGGCACCTACCAGAAAGGATACGGCCAATTTGTAGCCGCTGGCAATAAACAGTACAACAAAAATGACAACAGTAAACGGAATTAAAGTTTTATACTGACGGTTTAAAAAGGCCATCGCTCCTTCAAAAATCGCCTGGGAAAGTTCCCGCATCCTTGTATTACCCGGGCTTTCGCTGAGCACGCTGCTCATCAGATAAGCAGCAAATAAAAGTGCCAGCACACCGGCTCCAGGTGCAATGTACAACAAATCCATCTAATAGTTTCCTCCTTAAATTTGGGACATCCTGTCCCCCTAAAAATACTGAAAAATACCCCAATGAAATTCATTGAGGTGCAATAAAACCCTATTGCATCAATTTCACTAAAACCATTGTTACCACACCAAATAGTACGCCCAGCACCATGGTTGCTTTCGACAGGGTTTCATCAATGCCTTTTTTCTTACCGCCAAAAATGGTCTCGGCTCCACCGGCAATAGACCCGGACAGCCCGGCACTTTTTCCTGACTGCAGCACTACAACGGCAATCAAAGCAATGGATATAATGGCTTCCAGAATCATCATTCCTGTAATCAAAGCTTTTACCCCCCCCAGAGTTTTACTTATATATTTTAGCACAATTAAATTGAGGTTGGCAATGTATTACCTATTATTATTTCCGATGTTATTCCCATTCTCACCAAAAAGCAAGAAATATATTCCCATGATTTTACTAATACAGGTAACAGCCGCAACTATTCTCCCGGCTGTTACCTGTTGGCTGCTTCTATTTTAAATTGTAAAAAACAGCTTTGCCTTTGTACTGAGAAACATTTCCCAATTCTTCTTCGATACGCAGCAGCTGGTTATATTTGGCTACCCGATCTGTACGGGCCGGTGCTCCGGTTTTGATTTGTCCGGCGTTAACGGCTACAGCGATATCGGCAATGGTAGCGTCTTCCGTTTCACCGGAACGGTGCGAGATAACACAGGTATAACCGGCCCGTTTCGCCATTTCAATCGTATCAAAGGTTTCGGTCAGCGTACCGATCTGGTTCACCTTAATCAAAATGGAATTAGCGACTTGTTCTTTTATACCTCGTTTTAACCGTTTTGTATTCGTAACAAAAATATCGTCGCCAACCAGCTGAAGTTTTCCACCCAGCCGCTTGGTCAATAAATTCCAGCCTTCCCAGTCGTCTTCCGACAAACCATCTTCAATCGAGATAATTGGATATTTATCGGCTAAGCCGGCATAAAATTCCACCATTTCCGACGAAGTTTTTACCACCCCTTCACCGGCCAGATTGTATTTGCCGTCTTTGAAAATTTCGGAAGCGGCCGTATCAATAGCCAGGGCGATTTCTTCCCCTGGTTTATACCCGGCTTTTTTAATGGCTTCCACAATGACGCTCAAAGCTTCTTCGTTGGATGACAAATTGGGAGCAAACCCGCCTTCATCACCAATAGCCGTGCTTAACCCCCGGTCTTTCAGCACCTTTTTCAGGTTGTGATATACTTCGGCATTCATCCTCAGTGCTTCCGCGAAACAGGAAGCGCCAACCGGCATAACCATGAATTCCTGAATATCCACATTATTATCCGCATGTTTGCCGCCGTTGAGAATGTTCATCATCGGCACCGGCAGTTCCTTGGCATTAAAGCCGCCTAAATACTGATAAAGGGGAAGTCCCTGAGAAATGGCCGCTGCTTTGGCGACTGCGATGGATACGCCTAAGATCGCGTTAGCCCCCAGCTTGCATTTATTCGGCGTACCGTCCAATTCCAGCATTTCACTGTCAATGGCAACCTGATCCAAAGCGTCCAATCCCACTAATTCCGGTGCGATGGTATTGTTGATATTTTCCACTGCTTTTAAAACGCCTTTGCCTCCATAACGGCTCTTGTCTCCGTCCCGCAGTTCCACGGCTTCATACATTCCGGTGGAAGCGCCTGACGGTACAGCCGCTCTTCCCAAAGATCCGTCTTCCAGAACGACATCCACTTCCACTGTCGGATTACCCCGCGAGTCCAAAATCTCCCGGGCAAAAATATCTACTATTGTCGTCATATATATTGCCTCCTTGTTGTTTTATGGCGGTTGGCACTTGGCACTTGGCTATGCGCCATGAGCTATGAGCTATTCGCCACGTACTATTCCTTCGCCAACAAGCTCCTTCCTGTCATTTCCGGCGGAATTTCGATGCCGACCAATTCCAGGATGGTAGGTGAAATATCAGCCAGGCTTCCCGCTCGCAGCTTCGCCCCTTTGTACTTTTCCGCTACCAGAATAAAGGGTACTCGGTTGGTGGTATGAGCGGTAAAAGGCTCGCCGGTTGCCGGATCAGCCATGCACTCCGCATTGCCGTGATCGGCGGTGATGCAGGTGATTCCCCCCCGGTCCCGCATAGCGTCAACCACCCGTCCCAGACAGGAATCAACCGTGGCCACGGCCTGAACAGCCGCCGCCAGCTTGCCGGTATGACCAACCATATCCCCATTGGCGTAATTCAAGATAATCAAATCATACCTGCCGGTTTTGATTTCCGCTACGACTTTATCAGTTACTGCCAAAGCGCTCATTTCCGGTTTCAGATCATACGTGGCAACCTTCGGCGAAGGAATGAGCACCCGTTCTTCCCCTGTAAAAGGTTTTTCTTCCCCGCCGTTAAAGAAAAAGGTTACATGCGCGTATTTTTCCGTTTCGGCAATCCTCAGCTGAGTGAGCCCCTGCCGGCTGAATACTTCGCCCAGAGTATTTTTTAAATATTGCGGCGCATACGCTACCGGTACAGCCAATGTTTCATCATATTGAGTCATGGTCGCAAAATGAAGGGAAAGCAAGCCTTGCGGACGGATAAAGCCAGCAAAATCCGCGTCCACAAAGGCTCTGGTCAGCTGACGGCCCCGATCCGGCCGGAAATTAAAATAAATTACGCCGTCGCCGGCCTGAATCCCACCGTCGCTGCAATTGTCCACCACGGTTGGGATTACAAACTCATCGGTTTGTCCCTGAGCATACGACTGCTCAACAGCAGCCTGAGCAGTCGCTGCATGCTGGCCCTGCCGCTGCACTAAAGCATTATACGCTTTCTCAACCCGTTCCCACCGCTTATCACGATCCATGGCGTAGTAGCGGCCGGCGATGCTGGCAATTCTGCCGATCCCCAGTTCAGCCATTTTATTTTCCAAGTCTTTCACGTATTCTATCCCGCTGCTGGGAGGAACATCCCTCCCGTCGAGAAAGCAATGGACATAAACCTGGGAAATTCCCTGCCGCTTTGCCATTTCCAGCAAAGCGTACAAATGACGGATATGGCTGTGGACACCGCCGTCGGAGAGCAGCCCCATAAGATGAAGCACACCCCGGCCTGCCTTGGCCTGTTCCATAACCCGGCGCAGTACCCGATTGTCGAAAAATTCTCCGGTGGCAATGGCCTTTGTAATCCGGGTCAGTTCCTGATAGACAACCCGCCCGGCGCCAATGTTTAAGTGTCCTACCTCAGAGTTGCCCATTTGTCCTTCCGGCAGTCCTACCGCCTCGCCGGAACAGGCTAAGCTGGTAGCCGGATACAATTCCGGCAGCAAGTTCATATGAGGCGTAGCAGAATTAGCAATAGCGTTGCTGGGATCATCAGGGCGGCCTATGCCCCATCCATCCAGGATCAGCAAGGCGATTGGCATTCGCAATTTTTCCAAGCCATCCCCTCCTTATTCTAAAATACGCTGTTTTTTCTCTTAAAATTTAACGATTTTGCTAAAGCCAGCAGCATCCAAAGCAGCACCGCCTACCAAAGCGCCGTCGATATCGCTTTTGGCCATTAATTCGGCGATATTGGCCGGTTTTACGCTGCCGCCATACTGAATGCGGACTTCATCTGCCGTACTGCCTTTGAACATAGTTCCGACTGTCTGGCGAATAAAAGCGCATACGCTATTGGCGTCGTCGGCAGATGCCGTCCGACCGGTGCCAATAGCCCAAATCGGTTCATAGGCAATCACCATCCGGGAAATCTGCTCATCGGATAATCCCGCCAAATCAATGCCGACTTGACGTTCCACTATCGCTTCGGTAGTTCCTGCTTCCCGCTGTTCCAATGTTTCACCCACACACAGAATCGGGATCAGATCATTGGCAAAAGCAGCCTTTAATTTTTCGTTGACCGTGCTGTCGGTTTCAGCAAAATACTGGCGGCGTTCCGAGTGGCCGATGATCACATAATCGCAGCCCGCATCTTTCAGCATAGATGGTGAAATCTCACCGGTAAAAGCTCCCTGCTGCTCCCAGTGCATGTTCTGGGCACCCAGCTTGACGGCACTTCCGGCCAGTGCCTGCTTTACCCCCGCTAAAGCAATAAAGGTCGGACAAATGACAATATCTACTTTCTTGGCGTCAGCCGTCAGCTTGACCAGTTCTTTTGTCAGCTGCTGAGCCTCGCCAATAGTTTTATGCATCTTCCAGTTGCCGGCAATAATCGGTTTACGCATACTTGCAATCCCTCCCAGGCTATTAATCTATCTCATTTATCGGCTAAAGCGGCAATGCCCGGCAATACTTTACCTTCCAAAAATTCTAATGATGCGCCGCCGCCGGTGGAAATATGGGTAATCTCTTTAGCCAGACCGGTCTTTTCCAGGGCCGCTATGGAATCACCGCCGCCGACAATGCTGGTGGCCTGAGAAGAAGCAACCGCCTTGGCAACCTTTTCCGTTCCTTTGGCAAAAGCATCCATCTCAAACACCCCCATCGGTCCATTCCACACTACCGTCCTGGCATCCTGCAAAGCCGCGGCGTAAGCAATGCCCGTCTCCGGTCCGATATCAAGCGCCATCCAGCCGTCTTCAATCTCGCCAATCCCGACTACCTTGGTTTTCGCATCGGCCGCAAATTGATCGGCAATCACCACATCAGTCGGCAATAACAAATTCACTTTTTGCTCACGAGCTTTTTCCATCAATTGGCGAGCCAGTTCCAGTTTATCCGCTTCCACCAGGGATTTACCGGTAGAATAGCCTTGAGCCGCAATAAAGGTGTTAGCCATCCCGCCGCCAATGATTAACGTGTCCACTTTGCCCAGCAAATTGTCAATGACGCCGATTTTATCCGATACTTTTGCTCCGCCGATAATAGCAGCAAAGGGACGGACAGGCTGTGTCAGTGCCCTCCCCAGGAAAACAATTTCTTTTTCCATTAAGAAGCCCGCTATCATAGGGATAAATTTAGTGATCCCTTCCACCGATGCATGAGCCCTGTGGGACACACCGAATGCATCATTCACGGCCACATCGGCCAGGCCGGCCAGTTGACGGGCAAAATCCGGATCGTTTTTCTCTTCCGCTTTATGAAAACGCAAATTTTCCAACAGCAAAATTTGCCCCGGCTGCAGCTCTTTGACCTTCCGCTCGGCTTCCGGCCCGATGCAGTCGGACGCGAATTGTACTTCCCGTCCGATGAGCTGCGACAGCTTTTTGCCCACAGGCGCCAGGGAAAACTCCGGCATCACTGTTCCTTTGGGACGTCCCAGATGGCTGGCCAAAATCACGGCTGCATTTTGCGCCAGCAAATATTCCAACGTATTCAGTGTTGCCCGGATGCGGGCATCATTGGTAATATGGCCGCTTTTATCCATCGGAACATTGTAATCGACCCGTACCAATACTTTTTTGCCGCTCAGCTGGACATCACGCAGACATTTTTTCTCCATACTCTTTACCTCCAATGAGGGTCACACTGCTGTGACCCTCTGCTGCATTTTTCTATTTAATTATTATAGATTTTACAGTCCTTTTTTAGCGATAAAGCCAATTAAATCAACGACCCGGTTGGAATAACCCCATTCGTTGTCATACCAGGAGACGACCTTCACCAAATTACCCTCGATAACCATGGTGGACAAAGCGTCAACGATGGAGGAATTTGGATTGCCGTTGAAATCCTTGGATACAAGCGGTTCGTCGCAGTAAGCGAGAACGCCTTTTAATTCGCCTTCCGCCGCTTTCTTCAGTGCGGCATTGATCTCTTCGGCAGTCACTGTTTTATCCAGTTCAGCCACCAAATCAACCACCGATACATTCGGCGTGGGAACCCGCATCGCAAAACCGTTCAACTTGCCCTTCAATTCCGGCAGAACCAGAGCAACCGCTTTGGCGGCGCCGGTGGTTGTCGGAATAATGGACATGCCGGCAGAGCGGGCCCGGCGTAAATCTTTATGGGGCAGATCCAGAATTCTCTGGTCATTGGTATAAGAATGAACCGTGGTCATTAAGCCCCGTTTGATACCAAAACTGTCATGGAGGACTTTGGCAAAAGGAGCCAGGCAGTTGGTGGTGCAGGAAGCATTGGAAATGACATGATGCTTAGCCGCGTCGTATTTATCCTGGTTAACACCCATAACAATGGTGATATCTTCATTTTTTGCCGGCGCGGAAATAACAACTTTTTTCTCCCCTGCAGTCAAATGAGCCGCTGCCTTATCCCGAGCGGTGAACCGTCCGGTTGATTCTACGACCACGTCAACCCCCAAATCTTTCCAGGGAAGGTTAGCCGGGTCTTTTTCCGCCAAAACTTTGATGGTCTTGCCGTTTACAACAATATCATTACCGTCTGCTTTGACTTCTGCATCCAGTATGCCGTGAACGGAATCATACTTTAGCAGATGAGCCAGTGTTTTTGCATCCGTCAAATCATTGACTGCTACAATGTCTACCGCCGGATTGCCCAGCGCCGCCCGAAAAACATTACGGCCAATACGACCAAACCCATTAATTCCTACTTTTGTTGCCATCACATAAATACCCCCTATGTATTATTGTATACCTAAACGGAAAATACGCCGAAACCGGCACCTTCCCGTGGCATTACCTCAAACAAGATTCGCTATTTCCCTGGCGGCAGCTTCGTCAATAACGAGTATATCCTGACCGCCGGCGCTGATAACAGCGACAATGGCCGCCGCCTTTTTCCGGCCGCCGGCCACCGCAATAACCAGACCGATTTGAGCCAAATCAGCCAAGCGCAGGCCCACACTGCTGGTTACATAGACACACTCTCCCTGAAGAGTGCAATAATGTCCCAAAGCTTCCCCCACCGCCCCCTTGCTGACGATGTCTTCCGCCAGCGATGCATCGCAGCTGCGGCGCACCGCCATGTCATGGGCCCTGCCAATGCTATGGATCAGAATATCCGCATGCTTGACCATGTCGATCACACTGGTAATCGTAGCATCACCGGCCATAATGGCTCCCAGAGCCTTCTCACTCACTCCATCCGGGATGTGCAGCAGACGATAATGTCCGCCAATTTTAGCAGCCATGACCGCAGCGATAATATTCGCCTGATATTCAACCTGTTCACCCAGCCCGCCTCTGGCCGGCACTACCGTAGTCGTCGGCGCCGACAGGCAGATGCTTTCGGCCATACCGGCCATTGTCGACCCGCCGCTGACGGCCACCGTCATATTTTCAGTCAAGTGTTGGGCCAGAACATTGGCCGCCGTGCGGCCCAATTCCCGCTTTACGGCACTGTCGAGATCGCTGTCCCCGGGAACAACAATGACTTGTTTTAATCCCAGACGTTCTGCCAGCTCCGTCTCCAATAAGGTAAGGCCCCGCAATAACCGGATATATTCAGCCAAATCGGCAAGAATAGTCTGCCCGTCTTGGGTAACTGTCATGCCTAAAGGTGAAAAATCAACTAACCCGGCAGTTTTCAGAAAATCAACCTGTGCCCGGACGACCCGTTCGCCGATACCTAATGATTGGGACAATGCCCGCCGGCCGATGGGTCCGTCATGCTGCACATGGCGAAGAATATCGTAGCGTTCTTCCACCACAGCAATCAATTCCGGTGCAATTTTGCGATGCAGTTGAACAATTCTTTCCAAGCCTTTTCCCTCCCGGACGTGTTATGTCCCCTAGGAGCATAATGTGTCCCATCATTGCAAAAAAATTTTTTATTATATATTTTAATTTTCGCTGCTTGCTGGTCAAGTCCTGCCAAGTTATTGAAAAAATCCACATTTTTTTAAGAAAAGACTTCCATTTGCAATTGCGGGCAGCAAAGAAACCTTCTCTGCTGCCCGCTCTTCCATCCATTCCTTGAACCCGCCGCGGCGCGGCTAACGCCTCGCGCTGACACCTGATTTGTTTTGAACAACGCCCAGCCGCGGACAACACCTTTCCCAACTTTTAATTCTGGGGAAAAACCATCACTTTATCGAACCGCAAAAACAACTCTTTTCCGTCCGGATAGTCCGCAAACGCTCCCGCCTTGGCAATAACCCGGAGGATGGTATCTTTGACCTTAATCCGGCAGTCGGTAGAATCTCCCATGTAAAACTTATGGGATAAGATTCCCCGCAAATCGCCATTTTCCTGGCTCATAACAATATGCTCCGGCCGGACTGCCACCAACGCCTTGCCGGAAAAGGAGCTCGGCTGATGCAGCGTGTATTGCAGACTGGGCATAACAATTTTATCTGCCGTAACCTCTGCCGGTATAAAATTAACCAGCCCGATAAAATCAGCCACAATCTTGTTCACCGGATTTTCATAAATCTTAATTGGTTTGTCAATCTGCTGAATCACTCCTTGATTCATGACAACGATTCGGTCACTCATAGCCATTGCTTCGGCCTGATCGTGGGTAACATAAATAACGGTAATACCCAGATTGCGCTGCAGTTCCTTAATTTCAAACCGCATACTTTCCCGCAGTTTGGCGTCCAGATTGCTCAGGGGTTCATCCAGCAACAGCAGTCGCGGTTCGCCTACCAGCGCCCGGGCCAAAGCCACCCGCTGCTGCTGCCCGCCTGACAATTGATGGGGATATCGTTTTGCATACCCATCCAGATGAACCAATTCGAGAACCCGATTGGTTTTTGCTTCAATTTCACTTTTGGATACTTTTTTAATTTTTAATGGATAAGCGACATTATTAAAAACAGTCATATGGGGCCAGACGGCATAGGACTGAAAGACCATGCCGATATTGCGCTTTTCCGGCGGCACAAAGGTAACATTTTTACTGGAGCTTACCAGCTTATCCCCAATAGAGATTTCGCCTTCCGTGGCTCGCTCAAACCCTGCCACCATTCGCAGCATCGTTGTCTTGCCACAGCCCGATGGTCCCAGGATGGAAACAAATTCCCCATCCGCAACCGTCAAATTAAAATTATCAACTGCCTTCACTTCCCCAAATTGCTTGGTTATTCCGTCGATTTTGACCTGAGCCATATGTTTTCCTCTCCTTAAATACCAACGTTGCCTTTTGTTATCTTCCGAATAATCAAATTGCCGACAAGCACAATCAGCAAAACCAATACCGAAAGCACGGATGCATTTTGTGGATCGGCATAAGTTTGCAGTTCATACAGCAGCACACCAATTGTTTTTGTCTTCGCCCCATACAAAATGATGGACATGGTAAGCTCATAAAACGAAGGCATAAACACCAGAAACCAGCCGGCGACAATTGATGGTGCGATTAGGGGAAGTAAGATATCTTTACAGGTTCGAATCCAGCTTGCACCGGAATTCAGCGCCGCTTCTTCCAAAGATGAATGCACCTGGCTCAGAGAAGCCGAAATCGTGCGAACTCCCATGGTCAGATATTTGACCATATAGCCAACAATCAGGATGGCAAGAGTAGAATATAGATTTAAGCCGATTTTGCCGGAAAAGGTGATAATCAAAGCCAGAGCAATAACCACACTGGGAGTAGCTCCGCCCAAAGTCGATAAGACATCCGGTATCGTTCGCCCTTTGGCCTTGGTTTTCACCAATAAATAGCTGACTAAGATAGCAATAAAGGTGGAAATCGTCGCCGCAATTGTTGCCGTAATAAAACTGTTTTTAATCGGGACTAAATACTGCTGACTTTGCATAACCGGCAGCCAGTTGGCAAAAGTCAGATTACTGAAGGTAATGGGCTGGGACAAAGATTTGATCATGGAAGTCACCAGAATAGCCGCCAGCGGCAGGAACACTGAAACCAATCCGTAGCCTATCACTATCGCAACAGCCAGCCATTTCCATTTGCCCAGATCTACAATATTCGGTCTGGTGCTTTTGCCGCCAATGGTGACATAATCCTTTTTCCCTACCATATAAGTCATAAAGAACAAAAGGGAATTGGCGATCAGCATTAACGAAACCGCCAAAGCTGTTGCATCCCGGATGCCTTTGCTGTCTCCCATATAGACATAAGTAACAATCCGGGTGGTAAGCACCTCAATCTGAGCCGGCATACCGATAATCGACGGAATGCCGAAACAGGATCCGGCGGCAATAAAGACCAGCAGCCCCCCCGCCAGAATACTGGGAAACATTAGCGGCAGGGTAACATCCACCAGAGCCCGCAGGGGCGAGGCGCCTGAAATCCTGGCAGCTTCCTCCAGTGTAGGATCCATTTTTTCCAAAGCCCGTGAAATCGTGATAAAAGCAAAAGGTGAATAAAACAGGGTCAATACCCAAACAAGACCGCTCATACTGTAAATGTTAAAGGGCGAAGCTGTTAAGTGAAACCAGCTTACCAGTAGTGTATTCACATAACCGACACTGGGATTCAGCAGCTGGGCCCAGGCAATGGCACCCACATAAGGCGGAATCATATACGTTGCAACAAAAGACGTACGGAAAAATCCCTTGGCCGGAAGATTCGTTCTGCCGACAAGCCAGGCCAGGGGAAAAGAAATCACCAAACTAAGCCCCATCACCAGCAATGACAACTTAAAGGTATTCATTAAAGCCGTCCAGTTCACGACTTTACTATATACGGTTTGGTAATTGCTGAAATTAATGCTGCCGCCGGCCATAAAGCTGTTATATACCAAATATACCATCGGCACAACAACAAAAAACACCAATACGGCGACTGCCAATAATATAACGAGCCACTTAGCATCTAAACGAGAAAAAATCCCCCGGATACTCACAAAGCCGTCCTCCTATAAGCGGGGTGAAGATTGCTCTTCACCCCGCCGGTAGCTTATTTATCTAATACTGTTGCTCTAAAGGTGTCCTTAATTTTTTCCGCATCTTGGGAAAGCTTATCCCAATCTAATTTGAAGGATTTGTCAATAAATGTCTTTAACGCCGGTGCGCCTTTAGGCGGTTCCACATCATCCCGCACCGAATGCATCCAGCCTTTAACTACCGCTTCCTGCCCTTCCTTCGACAGCCACCAGTTCAGTACGGCCTGTGCTGCCTCCGGATTTTTGCTGTCCTTCATAATTGCAATCGGGCTGGGAATAACAACCGTTCCGTCTTCCGGATATACGACTTTTACCGGTTCTCCCTTAGCGGCCATTTTAAGAATATTTTCTTCCAGAATAACAACCGCCAGATATTCACCGGTTATCAGTTTATTTTGAATAGCGGCGTTTCCTTCTTCAACCTTCAAACCATTGTTTTTTAAAGCCGTAAAATAGTCCCAACCGAACTTGTCGGACAAAGCTCCCGCCGTTACATAAGCGGTGCCGGACAACAGTGGACTGGGCATTGCAATCCGCCCGTTCCATTTGGGATCAAGCAGATCCTGCCAGGATTTCGGCGCATCGGCCGGGTTGACCTTGCTGGTGTTATAGGCGATTACCATATTGGATATCCGCACACCGGTCCAGTAACCGTCTGCGTCTTTATTGATTTTGACATCCTTACGGTTCGGAGCGTCATATTTGAGCAGCAATCCTTGATTTTTTAGCGTTATGTAGTAGGATGGATCCGCTACCATCAGCAAATCGGCTTGAACTTTATTCGCCTCAATTTCACCGGAAACCTTGGTCATAACTTTTTCCGTTCCTCCCTGGAACCATTGGATCTCCAAATCAGGAAAAGCCTTTGCCAGAGCCGGTTTTACCGATTCAATGATGTCAGGATAAATTGAGGTGTAAATCATTACCGTCCCCTTAGGCCCTCCCCCCGCCTTTGGCTTATCGGCGGTAGAACTGCCACAGCCGGCAAACACCATAGCCAGGAAAGTAACCGCCGCAATCAAAGCCACACAAACAAGCATTCGTTTCTTCACTACAAAATCTCCCCTTTCTTAAATTATAAATACCAAGAATGTTCGTACTATAAGTCATTCTCATTTAAACAGCAACATTCCTGCCGGATTGAACAAATTATTTAAGTTAAACTCCCTCTGCGTTCTTTGCGATTAACGTCCCCCCATTGCGCCGGGCCTCTAATTATGCAAAAAAGTCCAATTACACCAGAACACAGCCTAGTGTAATTGGACTTTTCTCTTCTCCGGTCCAATGCAAACTATTATCTTCTTTATTATATTTTCCACTAAATTTTGAATATTCCTTCCTGCAAAGAAAATTTTTCATTCCACTTCACCGAATAAATTCCGTCAATCATCATCAGGCTGGATGTCATTCCATTTGTATTCGCTTCTTCAGGCAGCCGCAAGGCTATCGATAAAAGCAAATGCTGATTGCTCTCCTCCTCAATCCGGATGTCCTGAATGCTGATTCCCGAACTGCCAAAATAGCCGCAAATCTTGCCAATCTGTCCCGGTTGGTCAATCGCATCAATGCTGACCATCATCACGCCGTCAATATGAACGGCCTTCTCAAACCGCTGCAGCATAGTCAGGGTTAAAAATACCAGCACAGTAGCAAATAAGGCGCTGAAATAATAACCGCTGCCTACAGCCAGCCCCACTCCGGAAACGACCCATAAGCTGGCTGCGGTAGTCAACCCCTTTATCGTCGCCCCTTCCTTCATAATGGTCCCGGCACCAAGAAAGCCAATACCGCTGACCACCTGCGCCGCCAAACGGGTTGGATCCGCATTTGTCAAGCCCTGTACCGTATGGTAAATATTAATGGACAAAACCATGATCAGGCAGGAACCGATGCAGACAAGCACATGCGTTCTCAGCCCGGCAGACTTGTTACAAGCCTGCCGTTCATAGCCGATCAAGCCGCCTAACAATAATGCAACCACCAGCCGGATAAAAACATCAATGTCCGCAATCAAGTTTCTCCCCCCATCCTCTTGCATCAACAGGCCGTCGCCATCGCCGCTTATTCCGCGCCTTAGCTAAACCAAAATCCACAAATACCTGCCAGGAATGCGACGACCAAAGCCTGAAACAATAATGATAAAACGTCCCGCCCATCTACCTTAGCCATATTCCTCGCTCCTCTCCTTAATAAAAAGATTCCTGACAAAACTACACAAAAAGTGTAACTTTAGTCAGGAATCTCTCTATTCTCCATTCCCAATTGTTCATTTTTTGAATTTTCTTATAATCTTATCTTGCTTTTATTGTAACCGTCCGAAAAAAATTTGTCAAGCTATATAATGCTCCGAAAAGCTATTTTTGCAATGTATACACAGTATTCCACAACTCCCGTTTGCTGGCGCTTACGGCATAAATTCCGTTTTGCAACGACTGCTGAACGTCCTCGGGAGTGTGCATCAGTCCTCCGGCCAAAATAGGCAGCTGAGTTTCCTCTGCCAGCAGACGGACTACGCTGGCGGGAATGGATGCCGGCAATACTTCCAGGGCGTCCGGCTGAAACTTGCGCAGAAGATGAAGACCGGTTTTCAAGGCATCCGAATCCAGTAAAAATAACCGCTGGATTACCAGCATCCCCTCTTCCCGGCCAATTTTGCATAAGTGGGATTTCGTCGTAATCAGTCCCGTAACTCCTAAGCGGGCTAAAAACCGGATACCTGCCTCATCCTTGCCGATTCCTTCCAGTAAATCCAGATGTACCAAGAGCCGCTTCCGGTAAGCCTGCGCCTGAGCCAAAAGATCCGGCAGCATAATAATATCGCCGAACAGCAAAATAATACTCGCCGAATCCGTTTTAGTAATCGCGTATTTAAAGTCTTCCGGCGTACGCGGCGCCGGTATCACCTGGCCGGCAGAACACAATAAATTCAAAAAGTTAGAGGTTGACAAAGGCTTCGCCTCATCTCAATTTTCTATTTTACTGATATTCTATGCTTTCACCGCTGAAAAAGTCCCTAATCAATTAAACAGTCTTTTTTTACACTCATGACTCCATTCAGCTGAGATAAATCGGCAATTAGTTTTTCCTGATTTACTTCCCGCCGGAACCGCAATGCAAAAGTAACAACCAGCAAATGCTCCTGTTCCTCAATTTTGATGTCCCGAATACTGCCGCCGGCTTCTCCCAAAGCAACACTGATCAAACCCAGCTGACCGGGAGTATCAATCGTTATCACCGTTAAACTAAAAGCCCGGTCACTGCACATTCTATGTTCCATCTTCGCTAAAATTGTCAGGGTAACAAACACCAATAAGGTTGTGGCCAGAGCGCTGGTATAATAGCCGCTGCCTACAGCAAGGCCAACCCCGGATACTACCCACAAACTGGCGGCGGTGGTCAGTCCTTTGATTGTCGGTCCTTCCTTTAATATACTGCCGGCGCCTAAAAATCCAATGCCGCTGACTACCTGGGCAGCCAGACGGGTAGGATCGGCGTTGGTTTGCCCCTGCACCGACTGATAAATGTTTATCGAGAGTACCATAATCAGGCAGGAACCTACGGCAACCAGAATGTGAGTCCGCAATCCGGCCGACTTATGATGGGACTGACGCTCGTAACCGATTACTCCGGCCAATACAGCGGCAGCCACCAGCCGCAAGGCAATCTCCCAGTCCGCTATCATATCCCATCCCCCTTTTCCGCTCCCATCGCCATATTGCTATTATAATATCACAAATAAACTATCTCCGTCAGTATCTTTTTCGTCTGCTTGACGCGGCAATTCCCAATTCTTCCCTGTACTTTGTCACCGTGCGGCGGCAAATCCCAATCCCCCGCTCCTGCAGTATATTGCTGATATGCTGGTCACTAAGCGGCGCAGTCGCGTCTTCGCCGGTAATCAACTGCTTAATTTCCTGTTTCACATTGGATGCGGCAATATCTTCACCGGCCGTTCCCGACACACCGGCAGAAAAAAAGGAACGCAAGCTAACCAAGCCATAGGGAGTGGCCGCATATTTATTGGCCGTCGCCCGGCTCACCGTTGACTCGTGAATTCCCAGACGATCCGCCACTGTTTTCATAACCAGGGGCCGTAAATATTTCGGTCCGTAATCGAAAAAGCTGCGCTGTAAATCAACAATGGCCTGCGTAACATTATAAAGCGTGCGCCGCCGCTGTTCAATGCTTTTGACTACCCAAAGAGCGGCTTGCAGCCGTCCTTCCACATACTTCCGGGCCTCCGGATTTCCTTCCCGGGCCAGATTGCGGTAGCTGGAACTGATGGTAAGCCGCGGCACCATTTGATCATTCACGCTGATGACATAATCATCTTCCCGCCGCTCAATACTCACATCAGGCAATATATAATCAAGCCGTCCCCGACCGAAAGCCTGACCCGGCTTCGGATTCAGTCTTTTGATAATGTCCACTGCCTGCTGCACTTCCCTCAGGGAGCACTGCAATGCTGCTGCGATTCCTTTTAGGCTGCCTTTCGCCAAGTCCGGCAAATGATCCGACACAATACTCTGAACCAGCTTGCTGTCAATTTCCCGCTGCTGCAGCTGAATTGTCAGACACTCTTTTAGATTCCGGGCGCCAACACCCTCCGGATCAAATTTTTGAATCATGGCTAAGGCGTTTTCAACTACTGTCGAAGAAGCTCCTGTTATTTTTTTAATCTCATCCACCGTTCCGCAAAGATAGCCATTATCATCAATACAGCCTATCAGGTAGCGGCCGACAGCCTTTATTTTCCCATCCGCCGTTGCTAAATCAAGCTGAAGTTCCAAATGTTCATGCAGAGTAATCGTGCTGGCGGCAAAGGTTTCAAATGTGGCTTTGTCCTCGTTTCTCCGTATGGAATAGTCCGTCCCCCCGCCTGCCAGATAATCGGTAAATTCCCCATAATCATTGGCATCATTACTGCTATCTTCTGTTGGCTGCTCTTCCGATAGCTCCGGCTGCCGTTCTTCGATATCCAGTAATGGATTCTCCCGCATTTCCTCTTCGACCATAGCCGCCAGTTCCAGTGAAGAAAGTTGCAAAATGGCAATGGCTTGACGTAATTGAGGTGTCATAACCAATTTTTGCTGCATTTCTAATTTCAGACCACAGTCCATATGCTCACCTTCCCTCTTGCCTTCACTTTACTTAATATATATGAACCCTTACGAATAATTAGAAGGATAACCACTTAACAAATTCGCGGCAACTGAGCCCCCGTCAGCATATCCAGCAGGCGGACTCCGCCAATGGCTGTAGAAAGCCCAACCTGTCCCGGCCGCTGCCCAATTACCGAGCCGATGACGCAAGCCTGCCGCCCATAAGGATGTCCGTGCATAATCTCCAATATCTGAGACGAATACTCCGGTTCAACAAATAGCAGCATTTTCCCTTCATTGGCCAGATAAAGCGGATCAAAGCCAAGAATATCACAAGTTGCTCTTACGGCAGCCTGTACCGGAATGCTTGTCTCCTCCAGCATAATGCCTACCTGGGACTGCTCCGCGATTTCGTTAAGAGCCGTCGCCAAGCCGCCCCGGGTCGGATCCCGCAACACCGCTGTCTGAGGCACACGGGACAAGATTTGCTCAACCAGCCCGTTTAAAGGAGCACAATCACTGACTATGGTTTCCGGCAAAACCAATCCATGCCGTTCACTCATGACTGCAATAGAATGTTCCCCCAGTGTCCCACTTAAAATTATATCCTGTCCCGGCCTGGCCTGACAACCGGAAACATTTACGTTTTCCCTGATTTGCCCCACCCCGGCGGTATTAATGTAAATTCCGTCTACCGCTCCTTTTTCTACTACCTTGGTATCACCGGTCACGATCTGTACCCCGGCCCGGCTGGCAGTTTCCGCCATGGAATCAACAATCCGTTTCAAATCAACCAGGGGAAACCCTTCCTCCAATACGAAGGCGGCGCTCAGATAGAGAGGCACGGCGCCGGTCATGGCCAAATCATTGACTGTGCCGCAAACCGCTAGTTTGCCAATATTCCCGCCAGGAAAAAACAAGGGCTTCACCACATAAGAATCGGTGGTAAAGGCGAGTCCGGCCCCGTTAATGGAAAACCGGGCTCCGTCATGCATCTCCCCTAAAATTGGGTTGGCGAAAGCCGGCCACATTACCTGATTGACCAAATCATGGCTGAGCTTGCCGCCGCTGCCATGGGCTAACTGAATCCGTTCCATCGTCATAACTGCCATCTCCCTGCTCCATATTTGTGCCAGGCGGCACACGTTCCTTCCACCGACACCATACAGGAGCCGACCGGATGATCCGGTGTACAGGATCTGCCAAACAGCGGACAGGCTGTCGGTTTGATGCTGCCCTGGAGAATTTCACCGCAGCGGCAGCCCTTTGGCTCGCTGGCAGGTTCCACAACCACCGGCAGCTTGCTCCGGGAATCAAAAGCGGAATATCCAGGCCGCAATACAAGACCGGATGATGGAATCATTCCCAATCCCCGCCAGACAGTATCAGCCGGCTGATAAACTTGTTCCAGTAATTTGCAGGCCGCCGGATTACCGGCAGCAGGCACAATTCGGCTGTACTGGTTTTCCAATTTCGCTGCGCCATCTTCCAGCTGCCGGACCAGCATATAAACCGACTGGAGAATATCCAGGGGATCAAAACCGGCAATCACCGCCGGAATGCCAAAATTCCGCTGCAAAAAACGGTAGGGCTCCACTCCGATGACAGCACTGACATGGCCGGGCAGCAAAAAACCATCCACCCTGACTCCCGGCCGGTCGAGGAGCGCCTGCAATGCCGGCGGCACCAGTTTATGGGAAGATAATACCGAAAAATTTTTTAAATCGGCCCGGGCTGCGGTAAGAACAGTGGCGGCGGCAGTAGGCGCCGTAGTCTCAAAACCAACTGCCAGGAAAATAACTTGCTTGTCGGGATAATCTCGGGCAATATCCAAACTTTCCAAAGGTGAATATACAATACGAATATCCGCTCCGGCCGCCTTTTCCACCAGTAAGCTTGAGGACGATCCCGGCACCCGCAGCATATCGCCAAAAGTAGTGAGTATCACATTCGGCTGGCGGCTGTAAGCAATCGCCGTATCCAAATATTCATTCGGTGTTACGCAAACCGGACAACCGGGGCCGCTGACCAGCTCCACCCCCGCTGGCAGCAGTTGGCGAATACCGGCTTTAAATATGGCAACCGTATGCGTACCGCACACTTCCATTAACCGCAGCGGCCGTTTGACCCGATGACTGATTTCAGTCGTGAAAAAACCGGCAGTCCGCCGCTGCTCCTCAGGCGTCAAGCTCTGCATATTTTTCCAGCTCCTTAAACAACTCCAGCGTTTTTTTGGCTTCTGCCTCATCCAACCGCTGGATGGCAAAGCCGGCATGGATTAAGACGAAATCCCCTGCTTGGGCCTCCGGCAGCAGCATCAGACTCACCTTTCGAGTCACGCCGCTTATATCCACCGTTGCCAGCATATCCTGCTTGTCGACGATCTTTCCCGGTACGGCTAAACACATATCTATCGACTCTCCTTTATCTTCTCGCCGGCGATTATCGCCTGCCCTAACGCCAGACCTCCGTCATTTGACGGCACCTGTCGGTGAATGTAAACCATTAATTTATTCTGTTGCAACATTCTGATTACTTGGTTCAGTAATGTCATATTCTGCCATACACCGCCGCTTAAAGCAACCCGGCGGATTCCCGTATCCCGGCTGATTCTACCAACCATATCCACTACCGCCGCTGCCAGCGTAGTATGAAAAGCAGCAGCCAGCTCGCCGCTGCTTTTTCCCTGCCGCAATTTTTCAACCATTGCGGCAAAAACCGGACGAAAGTCCAGTATCTTCGGCTGTCCTTCCTGTATGTCGTAAGGCAGAACCGTTCCTGCCTGCCTTTCCGCTGCCTGTTCCAGTTCCACCGCTGCCTGTCCCTCATAATGAATAACGCTTCGCAGGCCAAGAAGAGCCGCCGCCGCGTCAAACAACCGTCCGACACCGGAGGATAAAGGCGCGTTGATTCCCTGTGCTGTCGCGCTGACCAGCAGTTCCCAGCCAGTCGGCAGTCTGCCGGCCAAAGGAAGCTGCCAGCGGACAAACTCCTTGCCGTACAATTCGTACAGCAGCCATACCGCCAGCCGCCATGGTTCCCGGATAGCCTTTTCTCCCCCCGGTAAATGCAGATAGCGGCAATGTCCCAGCCGGACAAATTGGCGGCAGTCCGCCAGCAAGAATTCCCCGCCCCACAAATTGCCATCCGTTCCGTACCCGGTACCGTCCAGAGCAACCCCAATCACAGGCTCGTTAATGCCGTATTCCGCCAATACGGAAACAATATGCGCGTGATGATGCTGAACACCGATTCCCGGTAGTTCCAGACTGAGGGCATATTTCGTAGCCAGATAATCGGGATGAAGATCATAGGCCACCATCTCCGGCCGTATGTCAAACAGCTTCTGATAATGAGCAATAGACTGACAGTAAGACTGATAGGTTGCCAAATTTTCCAAATCACCGATATGGGCACTTAAAAATGCCTGTCGTCCACGGGTTAAGCAAAACGTATTTTTCAGCTCACCGCCAACAGCCAAAACGCACGGATACTCGCCGGCCAGTGCCACCGGCGCCGGAGCAAAGCCCCGGCTGCGGCGCAGCATATACGGTTTGTCTTTTACCACACGCAGCACCGAATCATCCACCCGGCGGTAAATCATCCGATTATGCACCAGAAAATAATCGGCAATACCGAACAGTCTTTCCTTTGCATCCGCATCCTCATATGCAATCGGTTCATCACTGCGATTACCGCTGGTCATCACCCATACGTCATCCGGCTGCAATAGCAGCCAATGAACCGGAGCATAGGGAAGCATAACCCCAATACAGGAGCTGCCTGGTGCAATACCTGACGCCAGGCAATAACCGGTTCCTTTGATCAATAGGACAATCGGCCGCACCGTACCGGTCAACCACTCCGACTCCGTCTGATTTACAAGGCACATCTGCCGCACCGCTGCCATACTGCCGCCCATAACGGCAAAAGGCTTGTCTTCCCGCACCTTACGCCGGCGCAGATTGTCCACCGCGAAGCCATTAAAAGCATCACAGGCCAGATGATAGCCGCCAATCCCCTTAATCGCCACGATAGCACCGGCTTGAATCAACTGCCGGACCTGACCAAACAAATCCGCCTGCTCCTCCATCGGTTCTCCTGTTTTATCCAGCAGCCGGTAAGACGGACCGCACACCGGACAGGCATTGGGCTGGGCATGAAACCGCCGGTCTGCCGGATTGTTATACTCAGTCTGACAGTCCAGGCACATGGGGAATTCCGCCATCGTGGTTGATGCCCTGTCATACGGTACATCCTTAATAATACTATAGCGAGGCCCGCAGTGAGTACAGTTAATAAAGGGATACCTAAAATGCCTGTCCCGGCTGTCCAGCAGTTCCCGCCGGCAATCCGGACAAGTGGCCACATCCGGTGATATAAGCACCGTACGCATTTCACCACTGCTGCTGGGACGGATAACAAATTTTCTTTCCCCCTGCAGCGGGCGTTCAGAAAATTCAACAGAGTCCAGTCTGGCCAAAGGCGGAAATTCCCCCTGCAGTCGGCGGTAAAACGAATTAACTTGCTCAGTCTGCCCTTCAACCTCAATTTCAACACCGGCCGAAGTATTCCATACCCAGCCGCCCAGAGCTAGGCTTCTGGCCAGATTAAAAACAAAGGGGCGGAAACCCACCCCCTGCACAATACCCGTGACCCTTATATTAAAACGTTTCAACATCGCAATTCCTACTTTCGGGGATGCTTATTACTTCCGCGCTTGTTCATGATTCTCCTGCCTAATCAACGCTAATTTCGCCTGAACCATCAAAGCGCATTCCAAGCGTTTCTTCTGCAGTTCACAACCGATTTTGTAGGGCTTGTAAATATCATTATTAAACAGCTGGGCATTGGCATGACAGCCGCCGCTGCAATAAAAGCGGGCCCAGCATTCCCGGCAGTCCGGTTTATTCAGCACATGAGCCTGACGAAATTTTTCCGGCATCTCCGGCCGCTGCACCCCGTCAAATACATTGCCCAAAAGATATTCTTCCCGACCGACAAACTGGTGGCAGGGATACAAATCTCCCGTCGGCGTTACTGCGAAATACTCGTGACCGGCACCGCAGCCGCTTAACCGTTTGGCGACACAGGGACCGTTATTAATATCCACATTGAAATGAAAAAAATCAAAACCCCGTCCGGCCAGCTTGCGATCCAAATACTCTTGCGCCAATTTTTCATATTCCGCAAACAATACCGGGAGATGTTCCTCTTGCAAAGCATAATCACAATCTTTCGCCACCACCGGCTCTACGGAAAGCTGAGAAAATCCCTGATCAGCCATATCCAGAACATCGGCGGCAAAATCCAGATTATAAGCCGTATAAGTTCCCCGCAGATAATAATTCTGATCATGCCGGGACTCGATTGTCCGTCTAATATTTTTCAGCACCCGGTCATAGGATCCCTGACCGCCGGCAAAAGGCCGCATTCTGTCATGGACTTCCCGCCGGCCATCGAGGCTGAGAACCAGACTGATATTGTTTTCGTTCAGATACGCCGTAACTTTCTCGCTGAGCAGTACTCCGTTCGTTGTCAGCGTCAGCTTGAAAATCTTGCCGGTTTCCTGTTCCCGTTTACGGACATACTGTACCACATGCTTAACAGTTTCCATATTCATCAGCGGTTCGCCGCCAAAGAAGTCGATCTCGCAATGCTGCCGGTGACCGCTATTTTCAATAATAAAATCAACTGCCCGCTGACCTACTTCTTTCGGCATCAGACCCCGGTCATGACCAAAATCGCCGGTTCCGGCAAAACAATAACCGCAGCGCAGATTACAGTCATGAGCAATATGCAGACACAGGGACTTCACCAGCGGTTTGGCGCTGAAAGTAGGCGGTACAGTTAACACCGGAGCAAACAGTTCCTCTCTCTCGATCAGGCTGCCCAGCTCCGCCAAGGCTTCCCGCAAATCAGCCGGATTGTACCGGCCAGACAGCTTCCACAGCACTTCTTCCCCGTTGCTGCCGTCAAAGCTGTCCATGATATCGTATACCATTTTATCAATCACATGTACCGCACCGCTGTTCACATCCAGCAGAATATACATATTATTGACATGAAATTTATGGATGTTCATCTTTTTTTCACCTTTCCAACCCAGATAAAAATTAAGCCCCCTGCCGGAAACTTTCGGCAAGGGGCTGTCCCCGCGGACTACTGCTTTTGGCAGACCTGATTGCCAACGGTACACGAAGTTTTGCATGCCGACTGACAAGAAGCCTGACATTCGCCGCAGCCGCCCGTATGTACAGTTTTTTGCAAAGACGCTGTATTTACAGTAGTAATATGTTTCGCCACAATAACCCCTCCTTGACAGCATATGTACTATTACTCTTTTTATTTTAGCCGTTTTCCCCTCAGGAATCAACATCTATTCCGCGAAGGATGAGCATTTTTAGCCGAAAATGCAAAAAAGAGTGTCCAGCACACTCTTTTTTGCTCTTAGTAACCCATAGAATGAATCTATTAAATTGGGAGGTCACTATCAGCTTTAAGCGCGTTTATACCCGATTGGGTTTATAAACGTCCCACAGGAACATCATTCGTCCCTGTATATAGTATGTTTCGCCACGAATAAAAATATTCCTTTTAGCTTTGTTAAAAAAATCACTTTTATTTGTGAAAAAAATATCGAGTGCATAAGTAAAGCCGCTGACGCGTCTTTTCGCGCATGGTTTATGGCTCATAGCTCATGGCACCGGAGACTGGAACCGGGTAATGGGCACCGGGAAATGAAGAAAGGACGAAATTTTTTAAACCCGCAAGTAAAAAAATCGTTCAACGTTGGCTGAACGATTTTTTACTTGCGGCTACTTGCTAAAAAAAGTTCACTTTATCATTATCAAGAAAGATAAGGCGGCGCTGCTAAGATTGCTGCGCCGACCTCAACCGTAAAATAGTTCTTTACCCCCAGTTCCAAGTGCTAAGTGCCAAGTGCTTTACGCCATGAGCCAAAAACTATGAGCCATGAATTGCCGCAGCAAAATCAGGGGCAATTACCAGCTTCACCGGCAAATTGGAAGCTCCCGGCGGGCTGAAGGTCAGCCACAGGGATTGTCCGCCGTCAAAAGCGCCGATAAAAGCGGCATCAGTTGACCCATGAACACCGAAGGACAACCGGTCGGAAGGTGTCGCCAGCACCGGCTGCTCCTGGTAACGGTATTTCACGCCCAGTCCACCGGCATATTCACCGCCCCGGGGATTGAGATAGCAAGATAATTTGTTGTCCAGGGCTGATGATGGAATAAACAGTTTGTACACTACGCCGTAATTGCCGTAGTTCAGCACCTGAGACCCATCGGTAGCATCCACGCCTCTCGCATACCGGTCAATTTTGTTATCGGCCAGGGTTACTGCCACCATACCATCGTCTTTGGCATTATAAACATTAACCGGTACCAGCAGCCGGTCTTTATTGTCAAAAGTTCCCCGCAGCTTATATTGATCGGCCGGAAGCACCTTAGCCTGAGCCGCAAATTTTTCGATATCCTCATTCACCGGCAGCATGATGGTTTTAACCTTCACCGGCTGATCCGCCGAAAAATCATAAATTCCATTGACCAGCGCGTTGGGCTCCACAATGATACTGCTGAGACCGACTGCCAGTTCCGCCGTACCTTGAGGCGAGACTTCCACCAGATACAGATCGCCGCCCTTCAGATAAGCCATTTGGGCCGCTTTTCCCACTGCCAGGTAATCAAGCCCCGGACCGCCCAGACCATGCTGGGACACAGTGATATGAACCGGCTCGGTGCCGGTATTCTCCAATAAAACAACAATTTTCTTCGGCTTATCCGTACCATTCACATGATGAAAAAACAACCGGGCATCGCCCTTCACCGTATCCTGATACATGATCCCGTCAGCCGTCACTGTTTCCGGACTGTCTGATAGCAGCAATTTACCGCCGTAACCGGAAGTTGTAACTGACCATTCCGGTAGTTTTAAAAAATCGTTTTTAGCAAATTGCTGACTGACAGCCCCGGCTTCGGCGTCCGGTGTTATGCCGGTCATAGTAACCACCAGTGCCACCAACGGCACTATGTAGCGTAACCACTTCATAAACTCCCCCCTCGCTAGTTACATTATAGCAATAGACTTCCGTTATGTAAACTATCAAATTTCTAATTTACTGTAAAGCAAGGCACGAAACAGTCGTACCCGAAACTCCAGCAGCCCCAGTTTAGGCCGGGGGACATTGATGCGTTTTAACGTATAGGTGTTATCGCCGCTAAAATTCAAACCGACAACCCCGGTCAGAGCACCCCGATACCCGGCCCGCCGCAAAGTCTCCGCTGCAGCGGCGTTAAAACTGCCATAAGGATAGGTCAGAAATTCCACCTTTTTGCCTAACTGCGCCTCAATCACCTGTTTTGATTCCGCCACTTCCTGTTGACATTCAGCGGAATCGACCTGTCCCAAAGGCACATGGTTAACGGTATGGGAACCAACTTCAATCTGATGCTGCGCTAATTCCCGGATTTGATCCCAGGTAAGATAATCCGGCTCTCCCACCAAACCGCTGATAACAAAAACGCTGGCCCGCATACCGTATCTTTCCATGATCGGCAGCGCTGTAAAATAATTATCATCATAGCCATCATCAAAAGTAATAATAACCGGCTTTGCCGGCAGTTTATATTTCCCCTCTTTCACATCACAAAACTCTTTCAAGGAAATAGCCGTATAGCCATGGCGTGCCAAATATTCCATTTGGCTGGCAAAATCCGCCGGACTGATACTGTACATTTCCTGATCATCCACCACCTGATGATACTCGAGGATCGGCACTCCCGCTCCGGGGCTAGACAGCCAGACACCGGCAGCAAGCATAAAAAAGGCGCCCAGCGCCAACAGTTTACTGATTCGTTTCATATGTTCCTCCCTCTCTGAGCTCAAGGGCTATCTGTTCCAGTTTCCGCAGACGGTGATTCATTCCGGATTTGCCGACCCGTCCGTCCATTACATCCACCAGTTCCTGCAAAGTAGCTTCCGGGTGACTGAGCCTCAGTTCCGCCGTTTCCCGCAATGCAGGCGGCAAATTCGCCAGTCCCAGCTTCCGGTCAATCCGCCGAATAGACTCTATCTGTCGTACCGCGGCATTGACTGTCTTCTGCAAATTGGCGGTCTCACAGTTGACTAACCGGTTAACCTGATTGCGCATATCCTTGACCACCCGGACATTTTCAAAAGCAAGCAACGCATTGCAGGCACCGATAATTTGCAGAAAAGTGGTAATCCCGTCGCCATCTTTCAAATAGACAATATAATCATTCTTGCGGCTTGTCATTCCCACCGGCAAATGAAAATTTTTCATCAGGCGAACCAGGGTTTTGGCAAAATCAATATTACTGGTAACCAGCTCCAGATGATACTCCCCTTCCGGTTTATTCACCGATCCGCCGCCGAGAAAAGCCCCCCGCAAATAAGAGCGCCGGCAGCAGGTTTTCCGTAAAATACCCGTATCCTTGCCGGTATTAATATTGTCGCCGCGCATGATGCCCAGCACTGAAAGCAGCTCCGTTACCACCGGTGACGGAACCACTTTTATCTGATAAGAATTATTTTTTTTCAGGCGGCGTCCCCGAGTAACCACCACTTCAGTTTTCAGATTAAATCCCCGTTTCATCAAACTTAATGCTTTCCGGGCAACAGCTGCATTTTCGGTGGTAAAATTAATTCCCAAATTGCCGTTGCGGCCAATGAGCATCGTACCGCCCATCCGCATGAGCGACGCCAATTCGGCCACCTGACAGCAGGAAGATTCTCCGATCAGCCGTGCCAGTTCGTTTTTTACCTCAGTAGAATAAGACGACACTTTCCCTCACTTCGCTTTTCAGTCCTCTAAATCCTTGAGCTTTTTAATATTATCGGCAATTAAATAATAATCCAGCAGCCGCATCCGTTCCGAGCTTGCCTTTAAGTTATAAACCATGGATATAATGGTCCGGGATAACTTCACCGGATCATGGCGCACCAAATTGGTTTCGCTGATAATATTGGCAGCCTCCACCTTGACGCCCAATGCCTCAATCGCCTCAATATCCGCCACGACCGGATAGGCGCCCTGACTGGCATAAAGCGTCCGCAGATTATCCGCTACATCCTGGGAATTAACCACTACATAGTCAATAGCCCCGGGACCCACATGATCCAAAATTGCCCGTACATGATCGGCAGCCGTATATCCATCCGTCTCTCCCGGCTGGGTCATCACGTTGCATATATAAATTTTCACTGCCGAAGTCTGGCGCAAAGCTTCCGCCACTTCTTTTACCAGCAGGTTCGGCAGCACGCTGGTATATAAGCTGCCCGGCCCTAAAATAACCGCATCCGCTTCCCGGATCGCTTCCAAAGCGCTTTTTACCGGAGTAACGTCCCGAGGCCGCAAAAATACCCGCCGGATTCGTTTATGCGCCAAGGGAATCTGCGATTCTCCCTCAACAATGCTGCCGTCTTCCATCTCCGCCGCCAAACGCACCGTTTCCGTCGAAGCAGGCAGCACCTGTCCCCTTACGGCTAACACTTTGCTGGACTCTTTCAGTGCCTTTTCCACATCTCCCAGCACTTCCGTCATGGCAGCAATAAACAGATTGCCAAAATTATGCCCGGACAAATCGCCGGCACCGCCAAAACGATGCTGAAACAACTTTTCCATCAAGGGCTCCGTATCAGCCAGCGCCACCAGACAGTTGCGCAAATCTCCGGGCGGAATCATTCCCAGATCCTGCCGGATCCGGCCGGAAGAACCACCGTCATCGGCTACCGTAACAATCGCCGTAATATTGCTGGTTACACTTTTTATCCCCCGGAGCAGCACCGACAAACCGGTGCCGCCGCCAATCACCGTCACCGCCGGTCCCCGGTTCAGTTTGCGCTTTTCGAAAATGATTTCAATCAGGCGATCGGCACCTTCCGGAATCAGCACACTGATCACGGAACGGATAATTTGGCGGGTAGCCAGCGTCATAATCGCCAATCCGCACAGAATCACCGTAATTCCCACCAAAGTAGTAACCGTATAATGATAGTTGCCTGTCATCAAATAAGCCATCCTAAAGATCGTTTCTTCGATGACCCCGACATATTTATAGTTAAAGACGATGGCTAACCCGATACTGGCTGCAATAACCCCCAGGGAAAACAGTAACAACCAGCGTTTCAGCTTTATACCAGGATACATCCACTTTAAAAAGTGCACGAGCTACACCTTCCCTGATCGTCGAGATCAATAACAAACCCACACAACAAAATCATCATCCCTGACTGTCCACTATAAAGAACCGCTGCACTCAGGACGAGCATCCACTATATTATGCTTAATATCCCGATGCTCAATATTGACTTTATACCCTTTGCTGCGCAAACCCTCGTAGATTTTATGAGCCACAAATACGGAGCGATGCAGTCCGCCGGTACAGCCAATAGCAATAATTAACTGGCTTTTTCCTTCCCTGATATAATTTGGCACCAAAAAGTCCACTAATCCCGCCAATTTTTCCATAAACTGCTGGGTAATCGGCCATTTCCAAATATAATCTCCCACTTCGGGTTCGATACCGCTTTTGCGCCGCAATGATTCCACATAAAAAGGGTTGGGCAAGAACCGCACATCGAAAACCATATCCGCATCCAGCGGCACACCGTATTTAAAACCAAAGGATACCACTGTAATGGTCATCCGCTCCGTCTCTTTTTCACCGCCAAACAGCGCAATGATCTTCTCTTTCAGGTTGGCAGTAGATAAGTCCGAGGTGTCAATGATATGGGTAGCACGCCCCCGGACATGCTCCACCCGCTCCCGTTCCCGGGCAATACCCTCGCTGATCCGTCCATGAGGCGCCATCGGATGACGCCGGCGGGTTTCCTTATAACGGCGAATCAGCGTCTCATCCGATGCCTCCAGGAACAGCATTTCATACATGTATCCCTGTTTTTCCATGTCTTCCAATACCTGTACCAAGGTATCAAAAAACTCGCGTCCCCGGATGTCCACCACCAGTGCAATTTTACTGACCTGCCCGGCGGATTGGGAACATAACTCGGCAAATTTTGGAATCAGCGCCGGTGGCAGGTTATCCACGCAAAAGTACCCTAAATCCTCCATGGCCCGTACCACCTGGGTTTTACCCGCGCCCGACATTCCTGTAACAATAACCAAACGAAAATTATCCATGTTCTCACTCCCCCGGGGTCAATTCATTCTGCCGCATTCTCCGAAAAACTCCATCGCCACAGCCCTCTTTTCGGTACCATTAATTATAGGGCAAATCGGCCAAAAAAGCAAAAAGGCCCCGGTTTTTCCTTACTTCATAATAGGAAACTGCAGTCCTCCCGCCATCGTCTTTTTATCACCATATACCCACCAGGAGACATTCTTATACAATGGCCCGTTGACTTGCACCGCCGCCCCTTCCCTGGACCATCCCACGCCTAAATTAAAGGCAGGCTTAGGGGCTGTGAGCTTGACCTGCATTTCCGACTGCTCCATTACCACCAGCTTGCCATTTTCAAACTTAGTGCTCTCCTTAACATTGGCCGGAATCTCAAAGTCCTTACCATTTACTTTGACGTAGATTTTTTCCTGCTGCCGTTCAAACTGGACATCGGTTTTCTCCGCCTGTCCGGTTTGAGAGTCCACCTCCCGGGGAACATAGACAATTTCTTTCGTATTGGTATTCTGCCCTTGTACATAGACGACTTGCGGTTCACCTGATTTAGACTTTTCCCCGGCGGTATTAATGGTAACAGCCGGCTGCGCTGCCGCCTGGGCCGCCTGATGCTCCTCTTTGTATTGCCTGTACTCATAATAAATCACGCCCAATGCCACGATAACAAGCAGCAGAACGATAAAAAATTTCCACTCCTGCCGCATAAACCGCATCATAACCCCTTCCTCCTTTGCCCCGAATTTATCCCTCATCTACATATATTCCTGACATGGGGATCAGTAAACTGCTTTTTGACAAAAATGTATATAAAATCGTAGGGGAAAAAGCGGGGAACAGTATGGAGAACTGCCGGGGCTGGGGAGTGGCTATTGGCGATGAGCTGTTGGCTTTTGGCTGTTGGCTGTTGGCTTTTGGCTTTTGGCACGCAGCTCATATTGCGAGGGACGAGGAACGAAAAAATAGCACTTGGTACTAAATTCTGTCATTATTTAAGAAAGATAACAAAAGAACGATTGCCGGAAGAAATGGCAATCGTTCTTTTGTTATCTGCTTCGATTTCTTATTTACGAACCTGCATGCCAACCTGAACCAGGCGGCATAAGCGAGCGGTAGCCGTTTCAATCAGCGCCGCGCCGTTTTCCATACACTCTTCCAGCGTCATAGGCTGGGGAATTATGCTCATTAAGCCGTCAATCCCCTGCTGCAGCACATCGTCGGCTCCCTGCCCCAAGCCGCCCGCAAGGCAGACCACCGGTACCTTCCATTGTTTTGCTACTTTTGCCACACCCACCGGCGCCTTGCCAAAAGCCGTCTGAAAATCCGTCCGGCCTTCACCGGTAATAACCAAATCGGCGGCTTCCACCATGGCGGCAAATCCGGCGGCTTCCAAAACAATCTCAACCCCCGGACGCAGTTTAGCATTCGTAAAGAACAACAATCCGGCACCTAATCCGCCGGCTGCCCCGGCGCCGGAACATTCGGCAATGTCCTTGCCGGTCGCCTTGGCAGCTAACTGAGCATAAATTTTCAAAGCCTTATCCAATTCGGCAATCATCGCCGACGTCGCACCCTTTTGCGGCCCGAATACCGCCGAAGCCCCCCGCGGCCCGCACAGTGGATTATCCACATCACAGGCAACCATAAGATCCGCCGCTGCCAACCGTTTATCCAAACCGGAAAGATCAATTTGAGCCAGTTTAGCCAGTGAAGCGCCGCCCTGGGGCAGCGGAGTGCCGGAAGCATCCAGGAATTTTGCCCCCAAGGCCTGTACCATGCCGGCTCCGCCATCATTCGTAGCACTGCCGCCAATCCCGATAATGATCTTATTCAGTCCTTTTTGCAAAGCGGCTTGAATCAGCTGCCCGGTACCATAAGTAGTAGTAATCCGGGGATCTCTTTTATCTTTTGGCACAAGGGGCAGGCCGGAAGCAGCGGCCATCTCAATAATCGCCGTTTCCCCGTCGCCCAGTATTCCCCAATAAGACTTTATCGGCGTACCAAGCGGGCCAACCACTTCTTCCTGAATCATTTGCCCGCCGGTAGATGCTACCAGTGCTTCCACCGTTCCTTCACCGCCGTCCGCAATCGGCAGCTTCTGCACTGTTGCTTCAGGGAATACCGCCAGCACGCCTTGTTCCATAGCATTGGCCACACCCATTGCCGAAACACTGCCTTTATAAGAATCCGGAGCTACTACAATATTCATTGTCCAGTCACTCTCCATTCAGCCAGTCATTGGCTAAAATTAATATGTATATTTAGAATATTAGAGTAAATATTGTTATATTCCTGCTGCTTCGCTATTTTTGTTAACGTAAAACATATTTTTCAATGGCTGCCGCCACACCGTCTTCATCATTACGCAAAGTAACCGCCTGAGCGGCCTCCTTCACGGCATCCGCCCCGTTCCCCATAGCCACTCCCCAGCCGGCGTATTCGATCATATCTAAATCGTTAATAGAATCTCCCACCGCCATTACTTCCTGGCGGTTAATATGGAGCTGATCGGTTAAAAATGCCAAAGCCCGGCCTTTATTCACTGTAGAATGAGCGATTTCCAAATAAATTGATTTAGAATTAGCGACATAAAGCCGTTCTCCAAACATTGATTTTACCGTTTCTCTAATTTCGTCCAATCTCTCCGGTTCCGCAATGACCAGCATTTTGGTCGGCGCCACCGGTGGCCGATAAAGCTTGTCGCCTATTTCCCGGGCCGTAACACCCGCCGCTTTCTCATACCGTCTGGTCCTGTCATTTTTTTCCCTGACATACAGCACATCATTCACGTAAGATTGAATATACCAGCCCCGCTCCCGAAATAGTTCTAAAACCTGACACGCCACAGCATAATCCAATGGCCGGTAATATAATCTTTTTTCCGATAAGCAAGCCGTGATCATCGCTCCATTATAAGTGATAATCGGTACATCCAGCTTCAGCTGCCTGGCATAGGGCAGCGCCGACGGATACATCCGCCCCGTAGCGACTGTCACCGTTACTCCCTGCTCGATGGCCGTCTGAATTGCCTGCCGCGTCCGGAGGGAAACAGCCGTATTGTTATCTAATAACGTATCATCCAAATCCACAGCTACCAATCGTATCGACATACTTACCTCCTAACTAAGGGAAAAAATGAGAACTCTGCTTTAGGCAAAATTCTCATCAACGATCATGAATTACCTTCGACAAAGTAGAGCTGCACAGTGTCATTACAATAACACTGGCCATGGGTGCCAAAAAGCTGGAAACCTGAAATCCCGGCAGCATTTTAACAACCATCAGCGGTGCCAGTATATTGGTGAAAAAAGTAAACCCACCCAGTGTAACCCAATTAAACGGCATCGCCGCCAGTGTCAAAATGGGCCGCACTGCCGCATTCGCCAGCCCGATAATCGCAGCTCCCAATAAGGTTCCACCCAAGGTATCCACAAAAACCCCCGGTATTTCGGCCATTAAAAAAAATAAAATCACTGAATTAATGATAATGCGCAGTAAAAAGCCACACACCGCGCTGTTCCCTCCTTTAAGCAGGGTATTTCCCAAAAAAGATCCATGGTTTATTTCCGACAAATCTATTATATCCCGCTGGACCAATCGCTGGCAATATTTTTTTCTAACAACATAAAACCGTAACCCCTCTGCCTTCTCTGCGGTTCAAACTCCCCCACTACACCCCCTTCGCGGTTCAAAATCCCCATAACCTTCTCTGGGTTCTCCCCCGCTAGCAAAGAATATCTTGCGAAACCGCAGCAGCATCGGCGGTTCCTGTCAGCACCATAGCAGCCCGCAATTCACCGGCCAGTTTCTGCACCGTTAGCATTACGCCTTCCTTACCGCCGCCCACAGCGCCAATGGCCAGCGGCCGGCCGACCAGAACGGCATCGGCTCCCAACGCCAGCATCTTCAATACGTCAGCGCCGCTTCGTATGCCACCGTCAGCAAGAATCGTTAGCTTTCCTTTAACCGCTTTGGCAATGTGGGGCAGCACCTCAGCCGTTCCCGGTGTATAATCAAGCGACCGCCCGCCGTGATTCGATACTACAATCGCATCGACACCGGCCAGCCGGCACATTTCCGCTTCGTCCCGGGTCATAATGCCCTTTACGATAAACGGTATCGTAGTATGCTGCTTGATATACGCCAAATCGGCCTGGGTCTTCGGTCCCACCTGCTGACCGGCATTTGTCATATTAATCAGTGCCGCGGCATCAATATCAATACCAAAGGCCGGCGCTCCGGCAGCAGCCGCCAGCTTTGCCTTTTCAATAATCTTATCGGTTTCGCGCGGTTTAAAAATAGGAATTCCCCAGCCATCTTCCGCCTGAATTGCCTCCATCCCGGCGTTAAACACCAGCGGCTTGGGGCCGTCGCCGGTCATGCTGATAATCCCGGCCTGACGACAGCCGGATACGACGGCGGCAGTGTACTCACCTTCAGTGAGCGCTTCATTCATATTGAAGCCTATCCCGCCAATAGCCGCCCCAATCACCGGCAGAGACAGATTCATCCCGAGAATGCGGCAAGCCATTTTAGGCTGCTCCACATTATGAACGGTGCGCAAATTCAGCCGACAGCCTGCTAATGCCTGTATATTATTTTTAAACCCTGCTCCTGTTCCCAACCCGCCCATGCCGGGTACTTCCCCGGCGCAAGCCACACCATTGCATACTGGACAGACCCGGCAGCTGCCCTTGAATTTATCCCGGGCGATTTTACGAACCGTTTGCAAGTCCATATGTTCTCCCCCCAGTTATTAAAAGAAGGCAGCTCTCCCGAGCTGCCTTCTTTAATTAACGGAAAATTAATCAGATTAATTTCATATCGTGGAGCACGCTGTTCGTCTTGCGAACCGCAGCAGCACTCTCGGCAAATTTGGCTTTCTCTGCGTCGTTGAGTTTGTATTCCACAATTTTCTCCACGCCGTTTTTGCCAACTACAACAGGAACGCCAATACAGATATCTTTCTGACCGTATTCGCCGTCCAACGCTACGCAGCAAGCCATAAGCTTCTTTTCGTCGCGAACGATGGCTTCTACCAGAGTAGCTCCGGCAGCGCCGGGAGCATACCAAGCGGAGGTTCCCAGTAATTTAGTCAAAGTAGCCCCGCCAACCATAGTGTCGGCAACAACTTTCTGCAAAGCTTCAGCATCCAGCAGATCGGCAGCCGGAATGCCCATATAGGTAGCGAAACGAGCCAACGGAATCATGGTCTTGTCGCCATGACCGCCGATAACGATGCCCTGAATGTCGGTAGCAGGACGGCCAAGCGCCTGACCCAGATTATATTTGAAACGGTTGCTGTCCAGAAGACCGCCCATACCGATAATGCGATTCTTCGGTATGCCGCTGGTTTTAAGAGTAAGGTAAGTCATAGTATCCATTGGGTTGCTGATTACAACGATAACTGCGTCCGGTGAATATTTCAAAACATTTGAAACTACGCCGTTAACAATGCCGGCGTTCGTTCCAATCAAATCCTCCCGGCTCATACCCGGTTTACGGGGAATACCGGAAGTAATGACTACAACACTGGAACCGGCGGTTTTACTGTAATCATTGGTACTGCCAATCAATCTGCTGTCAAAATTAAGCAGAGCAGCAGTCTGCATCATGTCCATTGCTTTCCCTTCGGAAAGGCCCTCTTTAATATCCAACAAAACAACTTCACTGGCAATTTCCTTTTGGGCAAGCACATACGCGCAGGTTGCGCCTACATTACCAGCACCTACAACGGTAACTTTCATAAACAAATGCCCCCTCTTATTTGAATTATGCGTTTTATGTACGGACTATCCCATAAGCCCAACTCTAATTATAGCAAATGCTGGGAAAAAAATCAAGGCTGTCCCACTTTATATTGAACCACTTTAATAATAATTCTGTATTTTCTGGTTGGAGCTTGGTACTTGGCGCTGTCATTGCGAGCGGCAGCGAAGCAATCTCTCTGCTGCAAATTGCACCCATCCGCCGTAAGATCGCCGCGGCTAACGCCTTGCGATGATAGCTATAATAGTAGCCATCGCCCATTCTACAACAAAAATAAGAGCCTGACGGCTCTTATTTACTGTAGCATAACAAGAATTCATTGCCAAGTTTTTCATAATTTTCCAAGGCATTAATGACTTGAATACGCTGCACAGGACTTGTATCTTCTAATTGAATATTACCAATTACATCCTGGATAATATTTTTTACCTGGAAGGGATAGTAGCCTAAAGCAACCAGCCTTTTCCCAACGGCATAGATACGCTGTTCAATATTCATTTTTGTTCCTCCCTACTATGGATTGGTAATTACAACAGACTTACGCCTGTTATCAGCCGCAATTACCTCTTATCTTTACCAATACGCGATAGAACAGAGAGAACTTGGGTAATTCTAACTCTTTCTTTCAGATTACCGTCACAGGACGGTTTATATTTGGTATTTGACAATAATGTAGTATACCACGGAATAATCTCTTTGTCAAATTTTAAAACACTGCTTCCTGCTGAAGCTTCCATAGAGTGTAAAACAACCCCTTCACCGCCATAAGCTGCTGGTGTGTCCCACGCTCCACCACTCTTCCCTGCTTCATAACCAGGATCTCATCCATCGTCTCCAATCCCAGCAGACGGTGAGTAATAAGGAGCGTAGTTCTTCCGGACATAGCTGTTTCCACAACCGCCATAATGCCCCGTTCCGCTCCGGCATCCAACCCGGCTGTGGGTTCGTCCAGCAGCAGCACCGGTGCTTCTTTAAGCAGAGCTCTGGCAATAGCCAGGCGCTGACGCTGGCCGCCGGAAAGCCGGTGCCCGTTTTCCCCTACCAGAGTATCATAGCCCTGAGGCAGCAGTCTGACAAAACCATCCACGCCGGAATTGACCGCGGCGGAGACAAACTCCCGTTCATCTGCCTCCGGCTTCGCCAGTAAAATATTGTCCCGAATACTGCCGTGGAAAATATGAGTCTGCTGGGGTACGACTCCAAACCGGCAGCGCAAATCTTCCGGCTTAAACTCCCGTATGTCTATCCCATTAAAACAAATCGCCCCCTGCCGCACCGGCCGAAACCCTAACAGCAAGGAAAAAAGCGTGCTTTTACCGGCGCCGTTATCTCCCACAATGGCCAATTTTTTCCCGACAGGCAGAGAAAAAGACACCCGATCAAGCACCGGCGTTGTTCCGTCGTAACTAAACCCCAGATTTTTCACTTCAATAGAAAAATGCTGCGGCACAATCCCATTGCCGAAAGCTGCTGCCGGTCGTTTATCCGTTAACAAGAAAAGCCGCTTTGCCGCCTGCAGACTTGCCTGAAAATAATGAGGCACCACTGTCAGCGGCAGCACCGCTTCAAAACAGCTCTGTACTGCCAAAACCAGCACCGCCAGCTGAATTCCGCTGACAGACCCCTGTCCCACTAATGGTATGGTAATGACCAGCAGTACCCATACGGTTAAATTCATTCCCAATCCACCGCAAGAATCCGCCAAAGCAAAATAATGGGATCTCCTTCTTCCCAGCACTGTCAGCCGGTCATTGGCAGCAGCCAGCCGTTCCCGATACAACCCGGTCCGGTCAAAGGCCGACAATTCGCTCATCCCGCCGACACAATCAATTAACAGCGTATGCAGCTGTTCTTTGGAACCGGAGATTCGCTGCTCCATTGTTTTACTGCCCGCCTGAAGCACTGCCGGCAGCAGCAGACCGGTAACGGCAAAACCGGCTGCCAGCAGCCAGGCGGCTTCCATACTGAAACCGCTGAGCCAGTACGCCATGGCAAGCAGTATCAATAAAGCGACCATAAAGGGAGACAACACCCGCAGATAAAAAAACTGCAGCTGATCCACATCCAAGACCATCCGTTTTAACAGCTGTCCACTGTGATATTCTTCCAATCCTGCCGGTGCCAGGGGTTCCAATTGAGTATACAGCCATACCCGCAGACGGCTCAGCAGCCGAAAAGTGGCATTATGGGACAAATATCGCTCCAAGTAGCGCAAAACAGCCCGTGACAAGCCAAACAGCCGCACTCCGGCAATAGCCGCCGACAACTCCCCGATAGACGGATGCAGCGCGGCACTGGCAAGCAAAAAAGCGGCAACGCCCATCAGGCCAACGCCGCTGCCGACTGTCAGCACTCCAAGAGCCGCCGCCAGCAGCATTGGCGGCCAAAGCGGCAGCAGAATCGAAAACAATTGTTTCATCGCTTTCATATACTAATCCCTCCCGCCGATACCATTGCGGCATAACGGCCTCCGGCTGAAACCAACTCAGCATGACTGCCCGATTCCGTCAGACAGCCGTTTTCCAAAACACAAATCCGGTCGGCGCTCCGTATAGTAACCAGCCGGTGGGCAATCATCAATACCGTCCTGCCGGCCATTAATTGTTCCAGGCTCCGGCGAATATCCATTTCCCCTTGAGGATCCAAAGCTGTTGTGGCTTCATCCAATACCAGCAGCGGCGCATCCCGCAAAAAGGCTCTGGCAAACGCCAGCCGCTGAATTTCTCCGCCGCTTAGGGGCAAACCGCCGTCGCCGATGATCGTATCAAAACCCTGAGGCAGCTGATCAATAAACTCAGCCGCCCGCGCCGCCCGCGCCGCTGTCAATACCTCATCGCTCCCCGCCGTCCGCAGGCCCAGCCTAATATTGTCCGCCACCGTACCCCGGAATACATAAGGAAACTGAGGAACAAAAGCCACCTGCCGCAGCCAGTCTTCGGGGCGGATCTCCAGCAGCGGTATTCCGTTAACCAAGATTCTGCCGGCCGTAGGCTGAATAAACCCCAGCAGCAAGTGGGCAGCCGTCGTTTTTCCCGCCCCATTAGGGCCCACCAGCGCGACCTTCGCCCCCGGCTCCAAGCGAAAAGAAAGCTCCCGCAGAACAGGCAGCTCCTGTTGCGAATAAGAAAAGCAAACCTGCTGAAAAACAACGCTGATCTGCTGCTGACGGGACAAAGCTTTCATCCCGCCAGCCGGTCTGTCAGCCTTTTGTTCCAGCAGCCGGAAAATATCCTCAGCCGCTGCCTTTCCCGCCATACCGGCATGAAAGTGGTTTCCCAGCAGCCGGATGGGCAAATAAAATTCCGGCGCCAGCAGCAGCAGAAAAAAAGCCTGAACAAATTCCAACCTGCCATACAGCAGCTTCAAGCCCACAGTCACCGCCACCAGAGCAATACTCATTGTCGATAACAGTTCCAGCACCATACCGGAAAGGAAAGCAATGCGCAGCACTCCCAAAGTCGTATCCCGGAACCGGTCGCTAACCCGGGCAATCACCTGAATCTGTTCCAAGCTGCGGCCAAACAGCTTCAGTGTCGTCAGCCCTTGCACTACATCGAGAAAATGAGCGTTCAGCCGGGACAGCGTCTGCCACTGCCGCTGATTCTTCCCAGCGGCGGCTTTGCCGATCAAAATCATAAACAGCGGAATCAGCGGCGCCGACAGCAGCAGCAGCAGCCCGCTGGAAAGGTCCACCGGAAACGCTGCCGTCAAAATAATAACCGGAACCACTACCGCTGTTGCCAGCTGGGGAAAATAACGGGCAAAATAGGGTTCTAAATTATCCACCCCCTGGGTCAGCAAATTCACCAGCTTCCCCGTTTCCACCGCTGCCAGCCGTACCGGTCCCAACGCAAACATCTGCTGCACCAGCCGCTGCCGGATATCATCCTGTACCGCCGCGGCAAGGGAATGGGACAGAACCCCGGCCGCCCACGCCACTGCCCCCCGCAGCAGAATGACGCCCAGCAATCCCTGCAGCCAGGGCCAGACCGCATCCAAGGCCATTCCCGCCAAAAAGACCCCATTTATAATCTTTGCCAGAAAATCAGCCTGCAAAACAGCCAGCACTCCGCCGGCTGCACCAAGGCCCAGCACCGTCGGTAAATTTTTCTTGTCTCTGAGCAGGCCCAGCAGTCTTTTATCAATCATAAACTCCTCCCTGAACTGGGAACGGGGTGAGCAAAGCCCACCCCGTAACCGGTTGAAACGTGAATCCGGCTGCTAGTATTCCAAATCTTTGGCAGTAACCCGTTTACGGAACACCCAATAAGTCCAGCCCTGATAAAGAAGAATGACCGGAACCAGAATCAGTGCGGCTATCGTCATGATTTTTAAAGTATACGGAGTAGAAGCAGCATTGTAAATAGTCAGGCTCCACTCCGGATTCAAACTGGATACCATCAGCCGGGGAAACAAGCCCCAGAAAAAGGCAGCCGTTGTCAAAGCCACCGATAAACTGTTTAAGACGAACGCCAGACCAAACCGGCGCCCATACACGAAACAATAAGCAAAGACAAAAGCCAGAACAGCCGCCAATAAACTGACTGCAGCGCCGCTGTTTCTAAACAAGCCGGTATTCGTATATGTCAGTCCCACCAGTCCCAAAAATACGACAGCGGCAGCCACGCCAACCGCCAGCGCTATTTTGCGGGCCCGTTCCATCAAATTCCCCTTCTCCACCTTCAAGGTCAGAAATAGGGAGCCATGGAACGTAAACACCAGTAAAAACGCCAGACCACCCACAACGGTATATAAACTGAGCAAGTCAAAGAAAGTTCCCACATACTGCATTTTATCATTAATAGGGACCCCTTGGATTAAATTAGTCACTGCAACACCCCAAAGGAGAGCCGGCAGAAAGCTGCCGATAAAAATCATCCCATCCCAGGTTGATCGCCAGCCCGGGCTTTCATCCCTGCTGCGAAATTCGAAAGCCGCCCCCCGTACAATCAAGCCCAGCAGCAGCAAAAACAAAGCAAGATAAAAACCGCTGAATAACGTGGCATATGCCGAGGGAAAAGCGGCAAACAACGCACCGCCGGCCGTAATCATCCAGACTTCATTGCCGTCCCAGACCGGCCCGATGGTTTGAATCAGCATTCGCCGTTCCGTATCATTTTTTCCTAAAAAGGGCAGCAGAATTCCTACGCCATAGTCAAACCCCTCCAGAAAGAAAAACCCGACAAACAGAACCGTTATCAGAATAAACCATAGGACATTCAGCTCCATAATGCCGCCTCCTTCGTCGCCTTAGATTGCTGCTGCTCCCGGCCATGACCGATGTCAGGTCCCTGCAGAATAATCTTCCGCCCCAAATACACCGCCGACAACGCCAGCACACCATAAACCAAGGTAAAGCCAATCAGCGAGATCCAAATACTGGGCGCCGGCACACCGGGAGAAACCGCCTGCTCCACCCGCTGCAGTCCGTAAACGATCCAGGGCTGCCGCCCTATTTCCGTCACAAACCAGCCCGTAGAATTGGCAATATAGGGAACCGGCAGCGTCCACAAGGCTGCCCATAAAAACCAGCGCTGAGATTCAAGGCGCCCGGTAAGCAGCAATAAAACACCGAGCGCGGCAAGCAGCACCAGCCAGCCGCCGGTTAAAAACATGATATGAAAACTCCAAAACAACGGCGTCACCTGAGGAATATAATTGCCCGGCCCAAATTCAGCCGTGTATTCTGCCTGCAGATTATTAATACCCTTCACCTCGCCGGTAAAAGAATTATGTACCATGAAGCTGAGCGCTCCCGGAATACTGATTTCGCTGCTGTTCAGCCGTTTTTCTTCATCAATGGAAGCATATAGAGCCAGCGGCGCCGATGAATCCGTTTCCCACAGCGCCTCCACGGCAGCCAGTTTCATCGGCTGAACCTTAGCAATATTTTGCGCCTGTAAATGTCCTGTCCCTCCAGCCAGCACCGCCCCGAGCAGCATACAAACAACTCCCAACCGAAACGACGGCAGGAAATATTCCCGATAGCTTTCCTTTAACAAGTAATACGCACTGATCGCCGTAACAAAAACGCCGGCTGTTGTCAGCGCGGAAAAAAAAGTGTGAGAATACTGAAACGCCACATAAGGATTGGTAACAAGTGCGGTAAAATCAATCATTTCCGCCCGGCCGTTCCGCAAAACATACCCTACCGGCGACTGCATGAACGAATTGGCGACCAGAATCCAGAAAGCCGATAAATTGCTGGCCAGCGCCACGATCCAGATAGTTGCGGCGTGCAGCCGTTTCGGCAGACGCTCCCAGCCGAAGATCCACAACCCTAAAAAAGTCGACTCCAGAAAAAATGCCGTTAATGCTTCCATTGCCAAAGGAGCGCCAAAAATATCCCCCATAAAGCGGGAATATTCCGACCAGTTCATCCCGAAATGGAACTCCTGGACAATACCGGTTACCACGCCTAAGGCAAAATTAATTAAAAACAGCTTCCCCCAAAATTGAGTCATCTTTTTGTACCGTTGATTACCGGTCCGGACATAGATTGTCTCCATAATAGCCAGCAGGATGGACAAACCCAGAGTCAACGGTACAAATAAGAAATGATAGGTGGTAGTAATGCCAAATTGCCAGCGTGCCAATAACAATTCTGTCATCCGCTTACTCTCCCTTCGCGTTAATTAGTATTTTTTAGCTATGGATATTTCTTATCCATAGCTAAATTGTACTATCTACTATCTTGTTTTGTCAATTCATTTTTGGCCTGCTGTTCTTTTATCCGCATAAAAAGAAGCTTGCTGAATTTGCTGTTGACCCACAATAAAAACATCCCGCGTGACCTTTTTATCCGCAGGATGCTTTTCCTTAACTTGATATAAACGTTAAACCGTTGTCATTATAACGAATTAGAACCTAGCACAAACAGCAGCAAATAACTGATTATACCGATACTGCCAAGCATAAGAAAAGCCACCGCTAACCCCTGCCATTTGCAGGGAACCCCAAAGCAGCAGGCTTCACCCAAAATTCCCCGTCTGGTAAAAAATGAATTTCGCTGCCGTTTTTTAAACCACTGAGTCTTCCGCTCTTCGCCAATGATTTTAGAAGTGATAAAAGTAATGAGTAAAACAATGAAAAACAATAAAATAATTCTTGCTGCCTGTTCCGCTTCACTCATCAGCCATCACCTCACTGATTTGCTGTCTCCCTGTATTTACCCGGAAGCAGCCTGCTGAGTTCATCCATAAAACAATCCTGCACCTTAATCAGCACGGCCTGCCGCTCTCCCTTGCAATGAAAAACAATAATCCTGATGAGATTGCCGTCGCCGGAAGAATAGCGGTACACATAACGTTTTATCCCGTTACGGTTAAATAACTTTTTTACATATTGATCGGAGTAACTCTCCACCGAATTCAAGTCTACTGTAAAAGTGCGGGAAAGCCAGAGAAAATGACTGCGAATCACCAGCTGCTGTTTTGTCAGGCTGTAGGTGTAACGGATCGCATAGCGCCAGAGCAGCAGGCCGATAAAACAAACAATATACCCAATTCCCAAAAGACTTGGCCTGCCTGTCCAAACGGAGTGCAGTTCTTCGCCCAGCCACACTGCCAGCACGGCGGCAGCCAGCCAAAGCCAGATCAGTTTGCTGCTGTTATAGTGTGATCGTTCACGATATATTTCCATCTGTCCTCCACTTTTGGCTGTGGAATGCGCTAAACCAAGGGGGCAGCATGATCATCTGCCCCCGGAATAGCCCTGCAGCCGTATCCCATCAGTGATTTCAGCATGGCCGGCATGATACTCTGATACTGGCCGCTACTAATTTTATTTGCTATTTGGGGAAAAACGGCCATACAATCGGAATAATAACCAGGGACAACACAAAGCAAACTACTGTCAGTCCGCTTCCCGCTTTGACATAATCCATAAACTTATATCGTCCGGGTCCCAGTACCAGCGTATTGGGCGGAGTTCCCACCGGCGTTATAAAAGCACAGGAAGCAGCGACGGCAATGGCCATCAGCACGGCATAAGGACTGGCGCCAAGACTTTGGGCAATAGATATGCCAATGGGCGCCAGCAATGCGGCAGAGGCTGTATTGGACATAAACTGGGTCAAACCGCCTGACAGTAAGAAGAGCACCGCGGTCACCATCAGCGGATGGGGATGGCCGCCCAGCAAACTTACAACCTGATCGGCTATCAGTTTGCCCGCCCCGCTTTGATCCAACGCCGTTGCTATCGGCATCATGCCGGCGAACAGAAAAATAGTTACCCAGTCTATGCCGGAATAAGCCTGGTCTGCAGTCAGGCATTTCGTCAGGATCAAAATAATCGCACCAATTACAGCCGCCACTTCCAATGGCAGCTGCGGTAAATCAAGCGCCATGACAATAACGACTCCAATCAGCGTTGCCCCGGTGATCCACATTTTCTTTGAATCACTGCCGGCAGCTGCCGCTGTCTGGCTGGCTGCGATAGGCGCGGCATCTGCCGCTGAATCCTGCGGCGTCAGCTGCTCTTTCGGCAGAAAATATTTTCCGGCAAACATCATATAAGCAATCCCCGCTATTGTAAGGGGAATGCCGATCCAGGCAAATTCAAAAAAGCCGAACGGCTGAAAACCTGCAGCCTTTAAAGTCCCTGCGGCGATAATGTTAGGCGGCGTCCCCACAAGGGTAATCATACCGCCCAGACCGGCTCCATACGCCAGCGGCATCAACTGGCGGGAAGCCGGCATCCTCGCAACTGAACAAATACCGATAATGACAGGCATTAAAGCCGCCGTGGCGCCTGTGTTGGATGATACCGATGAAATCAAGGCGGCAATCAGCATCGTACCGAACATCAAACTGTTTTCCCCGGTTCCGGCTAAGCGGACAATCGCCGCGCCCAGTTTTTGCGCCAGTCCGGTATGAAACATGGCCGCACCGATGACAAACATGCCGGCAAACAGAACGACTGTGGAATTGGATAAGCCGGAAAATACAACCTTCATCGGAATAATGCCCAGAATGCCGAGAGCTATGGCGCCGCCCATTGCCGTAATTTCCAGCGGAATAATTTCCGTAACAAACAATAACGCGACTACTCCCAATACCAAAAGTGTAATCAGAGCTGGAGACACGTTTCTTCCTCCTTTTATCGGTTAATTTCCACCGGCAGTTATTATTTCAGCATTGCCAGCATGGTGCCGGCGGCTACAGCAGTACCGATAACACCGGCCACGTTCGGTCCCATAGCATGCATCAGCAGGAAATTGCCGGGATTGGCTTTCTGCCCGACGATCTGACTGACCCTGGCGGCCATCGGCACTGCCGACACGCCTGCCGAGCCGATCAGCGGATTCACCTTCCCGCCGCTGAAAT
>JBDKTO010000086.1 GCA_039680175.1 Veillonellales bacterium
ATTTCAGCGGCGGGAAGGTGAATCCGCTGATCGGCTCGGCAGGCGTGTCGGCAGTGCCGATGGCCGCCAGGGTCAGTCAGATCGTCGGGCAGAAAGCCAATCCCGGCAATTTCCTGCTGATGCATGCCATGGGACCGAACGTGGCCGGTGTTATCGGTACTGCTGTAGCCGCCGGCACGATGCTGGCAATGCTGAAATAACTGAGCATTATATTTTTAATAACGAGGCTATTCCGGGGGGCAGGTATGTTGCCCCTTTGGTTTAGTTACAGGCCGAACGGAGGAGAAATGGAAATATATCGCGAATGCTCACGCTATACTAACAGCAAATTACTGTGGTTATGGCTGGCGGTTGCTGTGCTCGCGGTGTGGCTGGGCGAAGAGGTCCATTCCGCGCTGGCCGGCCGGCCGAGCTTTATCGGGCTGGGGTATATTGTTTGCTTTATTGGCCTGTTAGTCTGGCGTTATGGGGTTCGTTACACCTACAGCGTGACAAAACGGCAATTGGTGATTATCAGTCATTTTCTCTGGATTTCCCGTACGTTTACGGTAGACTTGGATTCGGTGGAAAGTTACTCCGGTAAATATGTAAAAAAACTGTTTAAACGCAACGGGATAAAACGCTATGTGTATCGTTATTCCTCCGGCGACGGCAATCCCACCCGGATTATTGTTTTTCATTACCAGGGAGAGCGGCGAGCTGTCTTGGTTAAGGTGCAGGAGCGCTTCATGGATGAACTGAGCAGACTGCTGCCGGGGAAATACAGGGAAATAACAAATCAGTGAGGTGACGTGCTGATGAGCGAAGCGGAACAGGTAACGCGAATTGTTTTGTCCTTTTTCATTGCTTTAGCTATTGTCTTTTTCACTTCTAAACTCATTGGGAAAGAGCGGAAAGCCCGGTGGTTTAAAAAACGGCGGCACAATTCGTTTTTTACCAGACGGGGATTTTTAGGCGATTCCTGTTATTTTGGTGTTCCCTGCAAATGGCAGGGTATAGTCATAGCTTTGCTTATGGTTGGCGGTATCGGTATAATAAGTTATTTGTTATTGTTTGTACTGTGAATTAACTTTATTTGATTTAAATTGCATATCATCGCGCAATAGCGCCTTTCTATGTTGACCCGCGTAGGGAAGAGAGTCTATAATTTAAGAGAAGCAGTGTATTCTATTAAATTAAGGTGGCGGGGAGTCTGGCGGGCAGGCTTCCTTTTAGCTGGTTAAGGGGAGACGTAGCTTTGAATGATTTTGCGTTTTGGGGGTCTGTTATTGTTTTTCTTATCACCTATGCCATAATCATTTCGGAAAAAATTCCCCGAATGGTCATCGCTATGGCCGGCGGATTGGTTATGGTGCTGTTAGGCTTTTTAAGCCAGGAAACGGCGATTAAAGATAATATCGATTTTAATACCCTTGGCCTTTTAATCGGGATGATGATCCTGGTTGCTATCACCCGCCGGACAGGAATTTTTGAGGCCGTTGCCCTATGGTCCGCATCGCTCACCAGAGGCGATCCGCGGCGCCTGCTGGCATTACTGTCGCTGATAACGGCTGCTGCGTCGGCGTTTCTTGATAATGTGACGACCGTTTTGCTGATTGTGCCGGTAACGCTTACGCTGACGGATAAGCTGCAAGTCACGCCGGTTCCTTATTTGATTTCTGAAATTATCGCTTCCAATATTGGCGGTACGGCGACTTTGATTGGCGATCCGCCGAATATTATGATTGGCAGTGCGGCCAGACTTACTTTTAACGATTTTTTCATTCAGCTGGCGCCTGTCTGCTTACTTATCTTGTTTGTAACTATCGGGCTGCTGCTCCTGGTATACCGCAAAGATATGGGAGTTGATGAAAATCATCGCCAAGCTGTTCTGGAGCTGGATTTTAAAGATGAAATAAGGGACTGGTCCTTGCTGCGTAAATCGCTGTTGGTTCTTGGGTTGACAATTATGGGATTTGCACTGCATGGTGTTTTGCAGCTTGAATCCGCCACCATTGCTTTAGCGGGGGCTGTTTTGCTGCTGCTTCTCAGCGGTGAGGAACCGGAGGATATCCTGCTCCATATTGAATGGCCTACCATTTTTTTCTTTGTGGGATTATTTGTTCTTGTCGGCGGCTTGAAGGCAACGGGCGTGATTGGAATGCTGGCAGGCTGGATTTTAACGATAACCCAGGGAAATATAATGGCGACTTCATTGCTTATTTTATGGGTATCGGCCATTGCCTCTGCCTTTATTGATAATATTCCTTTTGTCGCCACGATGATTCCCATGCTGCAGGAAATGGGGCGAATATCCGGGTTGAATTTAGCGCCGGTTTGGTGGTCGCTGTCGCTGGGCGCGTGTCTCGGCGGCAACGGGACGCTAATAGGAGCTTCCGCTAACGTTGTTGTTGCCGGAATTGCCGATAAGCACGGGATCCCACTGACTTTTCGGCAATACACGAAGATTGCCTTTCCTTTAATGATCGTCTCCATCGTTATTTCCCATATTTATATTTATTGGCGTTATTTCTGATAGTAAACGATAAAAGTAAGGCTGTTGCAAAGAAAATGAATTTGACTAAACCATGGCAGAAAGGGTACAATATTAGACAATCAAACAAGTTTTGTTTTTAGGAGGAGCCTGTCACCAAGGGTTCCTTTTGCTTATTTTCCAACATTGGAAGGAGATGATTTTTTTGTACGATGCTGCTTTTTACGGTTCGATTATCATTTTTACTGCCACTTATATCATGATCATTTGGGAGAAAATCCACCGCATGGTCGCCGCCATGACCGGGGGAATCATTATGCTGCTGCTGGGATTCTTGAGTCAGGCAACAGCGATTAGGGATGATATTGATTTTAATACCCTGGGATTATTAATCGGTATGATGATTCTTGTGACGATTACCCGGCGTACCGGTGTTTTTGAGGCGGCGGCCATTTGGGCGGCTGCTGTGGCAAAAGGGTATCCTCTCCGGTTATTGGCGCTGCTGTCGGTGATTACGGCTTTTGCGTCAGCCTTATTGGATAATGTGACGACGGTTTTATTGATTGTACCGGTCACAATTACGTTGACAGACAAACTGCAGATCAATCCGGTGCCATTTTTGCTGGCTGAAATTATTGCCTCTAATATCGGCGGCACGGCCACGCTGATTGGCGATCCTCCCAATATTATGATTGGCAGTGCCGCCGGTCTGAGCTTCAATGCTTTTGCCGATAACCTGGCGCCGGTGAGTATTTTAATCTTATTGGTAACGATTGGTATTCTAGTTTTGCTCTACAGAAAGGACTTGCAGGTTGAGGAAATAAACCGCCAGAACATATTAAAACTGCGCTATCAGGACGAAATCAGCGACCGGCAGCTGCTGAAGAAGTCGTTGACCGTACTGGGGCTTACGGTCGCCGGGTTTGGACTGCACGGCGTATTCCATATTGAATCGGCGACAGTTGCGCTGGCCGGCGCCATGCTGCTGATGCTGATCAGCAGGGTAGAGCCGGAAGAAATATTGCTGCATATTGAATGGCCGACTATTTTCTTTTTTGCCGGTCTGTTTGTTCTGGTTGGCGGATTGAAAGCTACCGGAGTCATCAAGGCTCTGGCGCAATGGAGCCTGGCTATAACACAGGGGCAGGTAATGGAAACATCGCTGCTGGTTCTTTGGCTGTCCGCCATTGCCTCGGCTTTTATTGACAACATTCCCTTTGTAGCCACGATGATTCCCCTGCTGCAGGAAATGGGACAAATGTCCGGACTTAATCTGGAACCGGTATGGTGGTCTTTAGCATTAGGCGCTTGTCTTGGCGGGAATGGCACACTAATCGGCGCGTCAGCCAATGTTATTGTGGCCGGACTTGCAGAAAAAAATGGGATTTCCCTTACCTTTCGTCAGTTTTTTAAAGTGGCGTTTCCACTTATGCTGTTGTCAATTTTAATTTGCCACGGCTACGTGTATTTACGATATTTCCAATAGTTTAAGCCAGAAGGAGGAATATAATTGTCTGAACAAGGAATTACCCTGCAGGATATATTGGCGGCTAACGATCGGCGACAGCTGCGGCAGCAGACTATGCGGGAAAAATACGGCACTGCATTGGCCAGCATTACCCTTAATATACCGGGTCCGGTAAAAGACGGGCCCCGGCTTCGCCAACTGCTGAATTATGCAATCGGTCGGCTGCGGGCCGGTTTAAAAATACTGGCAGAAGACCGGATTTACCCGGCTACCGGGCCGGAAGCGCTGTTAGCAGTGGAAGACGACGCCGAAGCTGTTAAGCAAATAGCGCTGGCAACAGAGGAAAACCATTCTTTTGGCCGGCTATTGGATATTGATGTGTTTACGGCAGCAGGAGAATTATTGTCCCGCCGGCGGACGGGACAGGGACGAACCTGTCTGCTATGCGGTGAACCGGCAGTAAACTGTATGCGTGGCAGGCGTCATAGTTCCGTTGAACTGCAGCAGGCGGTTGGAAAGCTTTTGGCTGAATTTCAGGCGTATCAGTCACGGGAAGTTAGCCTGACTGCGGAAAAAATCGGCGGACTGGCGGTGGAAGCCATGTTGTATGAGGCAGCTTCCACACCGGCTCCGGGATTAGTCGACCGGGTGAACAGCGGTGCTCACCGGGATATGGATTTTTACAGCTTTATGGCCAGTTCGGCGGCTCTCAGTTTCACTATGGCCCGTACGGCTCAGGCCGGGTTCAGTCATAACGGGCTGCCGCTGCCGGCGCTGCTGCCGGTATTGCGGCTCATCGGCCGGGAGGGTGAAGCTGCCATGCTGGCTGCTACCGGTGGGGTAAATACCCAAAAAGGATTGCTGTTTTCTTTAGGAATTATCACGGCTGCAGCCGGCTGGCTGCGTGGCGGCGGTTTGCAGTGTACCGCAGCCTCAGTATTGGCTGCTGCGGCGGAAATTGTGAGCGGAATTGTTGAGCGGGAACTGGGTTCCGTTGCGGCAAAGGAAGAATCCCAGCTTACGGCGGGAGAGCGGCTGTACCGGGACTATGGCGTTACCGGTATCCGGGGGGAGCTGGCCGCCGGGCTGCCGGCTGTGGGCGATCAGGCACTGCCGGCACTGCGGAAAGCGTTAACGGCCGGATTTACGATTAATGACGCCTTAATTCATACATTGTTGGTTTTAATGACTTGTGTGGAAGATACGACGGTAATGAACCGGCATGATCCCGCTACAATGCGTCAGTGGGTTAGGGAAAAAGCGCAGGCGGTGCTTGACGCCGGAGGAATGGGAACAGTTAAAGGCAGGGAAAAGGCTGCCGCGCTGGATGATGAATTTATCGCCCGGAATGTGAGTCCGGGAGGAACGGCGGATCTGCTGGCGGTGACCTGGTTTCTGCACCGTCTGGAAGAGGTAAAAGAATAAATGATGCTGCGGGATGGAGCAATAGAGGGGCGATAAAACAGAAAGGCCGGCCTAAGTTGGGTTAGGCTGGCCTTTCCGCTGATTCGGCTGCCGGAAATTTTAGAATTTGAAGCTTGCACCGACGCCGACTCCGGTATTGTTGCGGCCCTGGTCAGGCATGAAGGAGTGATAGCCGAGGTTGAGGTCGACATTCCGGGCAAGATTGATATTGGTGCCCACTTCCACTTCTTTGAATTCGCTGCCGGTGATCAGGGAAGCATAGCCTGTGGCAGAGGACGACAGAGGAGTGTTTACGGCGATTCCTAAGTAAGTTTTTGCCGTGGAATCAAAATTTCTGCTGCCGATGATGCCTCGGAGATTATCGGTAAATTGGTATTGACCATAGATATCGTCCATTTTACCGTATTCATCTCGGTCGACATTCTGGTAGCCGAGCGTAAAATTGTCGGCAAGTTTATGTTCCACATAGAAGGTGCTGTTTCCGGCACCAATGGCAGTTTGGCCTGTTGCCAGGTCGTTGACAGGGGCCGCCAGGAGGGTGGCCGTATTGAGGGTGAGCAAGGCGGTGAGTGCAACTATAATTTTTTTCAATGGTAAAATCTCCTTTTCGAATGAATGTTGTCAGTAGCTGGAATCTATTGCGAAGCCGGCTGTGTACCGGGTTATTGTCAGGCAGTTTATAAATTATCGATAATTGCCAAAGCACCGGTACTGTGCCGACTTTATTTAAAGTAAAGATAACATAAGAATGTGACAAAAATATGACAATTTTTTTACTGTCAATAGTAGGATAGAAGTGCTGCCGGCGAGAATAACAGATACAGCGGCAGGAACAGCTATGAACCGGAAAGACGCGCTGCGGCTTTTCGGGAAAAGTGGGGGGACCATGGAGCAAATGACGGCGGCAAAGTATATCGGTGCCGGAGTGGCGCTGGCGGAAAAAGGCGAACTGCGGGAAGCCGCCTTATCCTTCTGCCAGGCGGTTAAGGTCGAGCCGGATCTGCCGGAGGCTTATCAGCGGCTGGGCGAGGCATTGATTTCCCTGGAGTATTGGGATAACGCCCAAAAGTGCTTCTGCCGGGTGATTGAATTAGATCCTAGCTATGCGGCAGCTTATAATTATTTAGGAGTGGTTTTAAAGCAAAAAAATCGTCTGGATGAAGCGGAAGAATGCTATCGCCAGGCGATCCGGCAGAAGCCCGATTATGCGGAGGCTTTTCATAATCTGGGGAATTGTCTGAAAGCGGAAGACCGCTTTGCCGAAGCGGAAACCGCTTATCGCCGGGCACTGGAACTGAAGCCGGATCTTTTTGACTCCCGCTTTTCGCTGGGAACGTTATATTTGCTGTTGGGGCAGTATGAGAAAGGTTGGAAATTATACGATTCGCGAATGGTCTGGCAAGACAAATTTCGCTTGGACATTCCGATTTGGCAGGGAGAAACGTTGACGGGGCGTAAGATACTGCTGTTTTATGAACAGGGGTTTGGCGATATGATTCAATTTGTCCGGTATGCCTATCCGGTCGCGGCGCTGGCGGAAACAACCGTATGGATTCAGCGGCCCTTGGAACGGCTGCTTTCCGGTACGCAAAATGTTTTTGCCGTTTGTCAGAGCCGCGGCGAAATCAAGCCGGAACAATTCGATTTTGCCTGCTCGCTGATGAGTCTGCCGGCTAAGCTGAATTCAGCGGCTGCAACGGTGCCGAATCATGTTCCGTATCTACGTGGGGCAAATGACATTGCGGCGAAATGGCGGGAAAGGATTGGCCGGGAGGCTGGCAATTGCAGGAAAGTGGGAGTGGTCTGGGCGGGAAATCCCGGTCATTCCGACGACAAGAACCGTTCGATCCCATTTGAATTATTTCGCCGGTTGTTTACTGTTGACGGCGTATTTTGGGTCAGTCTTCAGGTGGGGAAAAAGCAAGCGGCACTAACCGGTTCAGCCGGGAACCTGTTTGATTGCTCGGCAGAATTGGTGGATTTCGCGGAAACGGCAGGAGTCATCGCGAATCTGGATCTGGTCATTGCTGTTGATACCGCCGTGGCTCATTTGGCGGGAGCCATGGGAAAAGAAACCTGGGTGCTGCTGCCTTTCCGGCCGGATTGGCGCTGGGGGCTGGGAAGAGAAGACAGTACCTGGTATCCAACGATGCGCCTTTTTCGACAGTATGCGCCCGGTGATTGGCAAACGGTACTGGAAAGGGTAAAAGCCGCTTTGCGGAAGATTGTATGATAATAAATCGGCCTTTACTTGCCTGAATGCGGGGCTATTCCTAAAAATCCGATTCCCCGGTAAAAGCAGCGATACTTACGCTGTTTTTACCGGGGAATCGGATTCTAGGCACTGCTAGATTTTTTCATAGGCGGCTATGGCGTTCAGTGTCTGGTAGTTCGTATTGACCTGGCTGCTAGTGCCGGTTTGTGCTGCCGTATTGCCGACGGCAGTTGTCTTGCCGCATTGACCGCAATTCGTACAGGCGGTCTTACCCTGCGGACAGGAACTGGCGCCTGACGCACCCCCGCTTTGAGAAGCTGAATCGGCTGATGAGGCGCTGTCAGCAGAGGCAGTACTACCAGTGGTGGCACTGCTCAAATCTAAAGTGGCAGCTGCACCTATACTTGAAGTTGAAGTACTGCTTTGGAGTTGCTGAGCTTGCTGATTTTGAGAAAAAATACTAGAATTGTTGCTGATGGCTGTAATATTCATATGAAGCTCCTTTCATTGCTTTTGGGGAATAAACTATTTTATGTATTTATCGAAATTCAATCTTTGAATTTTCTTTTGATTTTTTTACTTTGTTATGAGAATGCGGGGATTTTTTAGCCGCAGAGGGGGTTGGTACGGGGTTTTTGAACCGCGAAGGCGCGAAGAGGGCAGAGAGAGGTTACGGATTTTTTATAATGCTCTGCGCTCCCTGCGGTTAGTGCCTTTTACGTTATGTAGCGCAATAGCGGCATGTGGGGTTATGGAATAAACTATGGCATTTTAAGGTTAACAGCGGTATGCTTAGTAGAGAAGTGAATTTGAATTTTAAAGTTGACAGAATAAGCAGGTGCATTATGGAATTTTGGCAAAAAAATTTAGTTGTTTGCTGGTTTGCTGTATTTATTGTATCATCGGGAATGAGCCAGATGGCTCCTATACTACCCTTGTATATCGAACATCTCGGTATTCATGATCCGGCGTCGATTGCAAAGTGGTCGGGTATTGTATTCGGCAGTAATTTTATCAGTCTGGCCATTTTTTCGCCGATCTGGGGTAAATTTGCCGACAAATATGGCCGAAAACCGATGGTGCTGCGGGCGAGCCTTTGGCTGTCGCTTATTGTGATCAGCATGGGGTTTGTTCACAATGTGTATCAATTAACCGGACTGCGGATTATGCAGGGGGCGCTCTCCGGTTTTCAAGCCGCGGTGGTTACGTTAATTGCGACCCAAACCCCCAAAGAGCGATCCGGCTGGGCATTGGGGGTTATCTTCAGCGGACAAGTGGGAGGCACATTGCTGGGGCCTTTGTTTGGCGGATACTTGGTAGAAATCATCGGATTTCGGGAAAATTTTATCGCTATGGGATCATTGTGCTTCGTAGCGTTTATTGCCTGCTGTTTATTTATTAAGGAACAGCCGGTGACCACCAGCCGGGAGAACCTCAATTTTCATGACGTGTGGCAGCGCCTCTCCCGGCCTGAGGTGACGGTATGCTTGTTTATTACCACCCTTGTCATGCAGCTGGCGCTTATGTCGATACAGCCGATTGTTACTGTCTATATTGCTCAGCTGTCGGCGGAAACGACTCATATTGCGCTTATTTCCGGCGCGGTTTTTGCTGCTTCCGGCCTTGCCAGCATACTTGCCGCCCCGCAGCTGGGAAGAATTTCGGATCGAATCGGACCGCAGAAGGTACTGCTGGCATCGCTGATAACAGCGGGATTTCTTTTTATTCCCCAGGCTTTTGTCCGGTATTCCTGGCAGCTGGGGGTGCTGCGGTTTTTGCTGGGAGGGGCGATAGCAGGATTGCTGCCTTCCATTAACAGCTTGATCAGGCAGAATACATCGGAGGAAATTACCGGCCGGATTTTTGGCTATAATCAGTCGGCTCAGTTTCTCGGCATGTTTTTAGGCTCGGTGCTTGGCGGACAAATGGCGGCTGCGTATAGTATTCAATCTGTATTTTTCTTTACCGGGGCATTATTAATGCTGAATGCATTTTGGGCTTACCATACGATATACAAAAAGACGGCTGAATGATGGATTTAGAAAAAATGAGTCGTAAGCCAATAGGACTTCTTTCCTATAAAGTTAGCCGCTTAGCTCCAAGGAAACTATTTCAAGTTTGTGATATAGTATAAATAGGTAGGGAAAAGGGTTTCAGGGTAAGGGGGATAGTAGTATGGCGGCAAAAATGATGGCAGTCAAAGATGTAACCCCGGGAAGCGTTCTTGCCGATTCGGTGCTTTCGATTAAAGGAAAAGTGCTGCTGGGGAAAAATATTATATTGACACCCAGACATATTTCTTTGTTGGAGGCCTGGGATGTTCAAAGCGTATTTATCCAGGGCGATGAAGAAGAATCACCGGCTGAACCGGCAGAAACAGCCGTTCCTGCCGAAGAATCCGGCGAATATGTTCAGTTCAGTCAGAAATATGATTCTATTGTCGCCAATACGGATCAGACCTTTACTATTATCCGCAAACGGAGGATTATTCCGGTCGTTCATCTGAAAAAAACGGCCGGAGACATTCGTTCTTCTATTGTCGCCAATAGTTTTAAAATCATGAATTATTTATTGGCTAATGATTGCCGATTAGCCGATTTTATTTCCCGTCATTCGGTAAGTGTGGCTTATTTTGCCGGAATCATTGCCCGTCAAATGAAATGGAAGGAAGAGGATGTGGAGGGAGTGGCTCTTGCCGGATTGCTCCACGATGTAGGAAATTTGACGGCGGCCGACGTTCATGATTTTCGGGCACAGGCCAATATTGCCGAAGCGGCCCGGCTGCTTCGCACGACGACGGGACTTTCCAGCGAAGTGATTTTAGGGATTATCCAACACCGTGAAAGTGTGAACAGCACCGGACGGGTTGCGGGAGAACATGGTTCTAAGATCCATCCCTATGCCAAAGTGATTGCAGTGGCCGATTATTTCCATAACATGGCGTACAAAGATACATGCGCCAATCCTTTTCCGGTTCTGGATTTGCTTGCCGCGAAAATGTTCAGCTCCCTGGATCCGGATGTTTGTCAGCTGTTTATCAGCCGGGTGCGGGACAGCTTGTTAAATAATAAAGTACTGCTTTCCGACGGACAGGAAGCGGAACTTATCTTTTTTAATCCCAATAAATATAGCCTGCCGGTAGTAAAAACTGCCGATAATCGGATTGTTGATTTGTCCCGGTGCAATGATTTGAAAATTCAGCAGCTTGCTTCCCCAAAAATAGAACGGGGAGCCGATAAATAAAAAACTCCGGCAATTTCTTTGCGAATTGAGTAGGAGTTTTTTGCTTTTATGGCAAATATATAAAAGAACCTATCTTTCGCCCTGCGGCGTAAGTCACGCTGTCAGGGCTTTTTGTTGCGTGGGAGGAGTTATACAATGAAATATCTAAAGAAGCTGGTATTGGCCGCGGTCATGATTTTGGCTCTGGCAGGTCAAGAATCGCCTGCCGGAGCTGCCGGCCTGCAAGGACTGGATGTAGAGAATCTTCCCGAGTGGGAGATGAATAATGTTTCTCAAGGGGGCACTCTTTTATTTTCCGACAGTCCTGAAATGGTGTCTGAGAATGGTATTTTATATCAGGATCAGGTGACGGGAAGTGCCCGTCTCTTTTTTTACCATGTTAATGCAGCAGCAAGAGCGAAGAAAGTGGATGTTATGCTGGAAAACAAAAATAAGGAAGCCGTCCGCGTATCTGTCAGTCAATATGGTCTGGGGGGGCCGGGGTATGACTGGATGGCGGTAGGTAAAAAGGCGATGACGTCCTATCTTGCCGGAAGCAAGGAATATTCGGTGAATGTTCCTCCCGGGGGAATGGTGCCGTTGGCGGCAGAGATCAGTGAAACGGCGGTGCTGCCTAATATGCTGATCAATGGTATTTTCGATTTTTCGGCCGATCATCCGATCAACGTTAAGGTGATGATGCTGCCGATACTGGAAAATAGTGATGCGTTTGCCAAGACAGCGAAGACTCTGCCGGCGGATCAGCCCCATCTGCGGGGTACTTTTAGCGGCGCGAACCGGCGGCTTTCACCGATTTTTGCTTACGATCCGGCCCAGGATGGAGCCGTAGCATTGACTTTGGCCGATAACGGAGTGGACCATTATTTAGAAGGAATTGACGCCACAGATGGCAGCAGAGTTGTTGATTACGGGAATTACGGGGTTGTCTATCATATTCTGTTTTCTTCGAAGAAAGGCGGTAAAGTTGCTTACTATTTTGTTCCTCTGGGAGGAGATTATGCAGGGGCCATTGGGATTCAGCATCCTGATGTATATTGGAGCCCTCAGGCTACGCCTATGGGCAGGACCAGCTTCGGCACAGATAAAGCAAAAGAGTTTACTTTTATGGGAACTTACGACAGCGGCGATCCAATTACTTTTATCTTTAGTCCGCCGGGAGCATCCAATTTGCCGGTGGAAATTGTGGTTTTGCCTCAGTGAGCAGGAATCAAATGCTCCTAACTTGTTTTATGGCAGGTTAGGAGCATTTGATTTGGTGCGCCCGGCAAGGAGAAAGCAGGAGCTTGTCGAAAAAATAGAATAAGAATAATCAGACAGCAACAAATGGTAAAATCTTCGATTGGTGGTGGTTCGGTGAAGATACTGATTGTCGATGATGAAAAGTTCAATCTTGTGATGGCCAGGGACATTATCGAAGCCCATGTGGAAAATCAGGAAATTTTATTATGCCAGTCACCGGAACAGGTGATGGAACTATTGGCGCAGCAGGATATCGGCATTGTGCTTTTGGACATTATGATGCCGAAAGTGAACGGAATTGAGATTCTTAAAGATATCAGGCGTAAGGATGAGTATAATGACATCCAGATTATTATGTTTACCGGAGTTGCAGACAAGGAAAGTTTCCGGCTCTGTTTTGAAAATGGGGCCAATGACTTTATCAGTAAACCAATTAATGTCATAGAATTTACGGCCAGGATGCGGGCAGCCGTAAAAGCAAGAAAGAATGTGCTGATGCTTAGGAACATGTTTAACAAGACGGCGGAACAATATAATGAACTGCAGCAGGCAAACCGGAGCATGAAAAGTATGCAGGAACAGCTGATTCAGCAGGAAAAACTGGCTTCGCTGGGGGAAATGGCAGCCGGAGTCGCCCATGAAATCAATAACCCGATTGGGTTTGTCAGCAGTAATCTGGAAACAATGGGGAAATACTTGGCTAAAATCAAAGAAATATTGGCTCTTTACAGAAATTTTTCCCTTATGGCCGGAGCGGAAACGGTCGGCCGCCAGGAACTGCTTCAGGCAAAACAACGGTTGGAGGAAACAGAGGAAAAGCAAAAAATGGATATGATTCTTGCGGACATCGGCCCAATCATTGAGGAATCGAAGGACGGAGTCAACCGGGTTACCAAGATTGTGCGCAGCTTGCGGAATTTCGCCCGGACCGGGCTGGAAGATGAGATGGCGATGAGTGATTTGAACCAGATCATTGAAGAAGCGCTGCTGATTGTGCGCAATGAAGTAAAGTATGCTGCCAATGTCGAAAAGAAGCTAGGCACAATACCAAATATCTTATGCGATAAAGGCCAGATCGGGCAGGTGCTGGTGAATATTTTCGTTAATGCGGCTCAGGCCATAAAAAGCCAGAAACGCAATGAATTAGGAACGATTTTCGTTGAAACCTGCACCGATGATATTTATGTCGTAGGCAAAATAACGGATGACGGACCCGGGATTCCGCCGGAATACTTAGGCCGGATTTTTGATCCCTTTTTTACGACAAAAGAGGTAGGCGGCGGAACGGGATTGGGTCTCAGTATTGCTTACGGCATTATAAAAAAACATGGCGGCGAACTTCTGGCGGAAAGTGAAGCCGGCAAAGGCGCCTCTTTTACGATAAAAATTCCATACAGGGATAAGGCATTGCAGTGAAAAAATGCAAACGGGGGTGGTAAAAGTGACGGAAAAGAAAAATGCGGTCTTATTTGTCGATGATGAACCACATATTCTCAGTTCGATTCGCCGGGCAGCGATGGATGAATCTTTTGAAGCTATGTTTGCCGGCAGCGGCCAGGAAGCACTGGAAATTTTTGAAAAGCGGGAGATCAGCGTTATTGTAACCGATATGCGGATGCCGGGAATGGACGGACTGACTCTTCTCAAAATAATAAAGGAAAAATATCCGCAAACGGTACGGATTGTCTTGTCCGGGTATACCCAGCTGTCTCAGGTATTGGCCACGGTGAACCAGGCGGATATATTTCAATTTATCCCGAAGCCCTGGAGTATGGAAGAAGAACTTTTGGCCGGGGTGCGCCGGGGGATTAAGCAGTTTAATCTTGCGGCAGAGCGGGACAGCCTGCGGGACCGGCTGGTGCAAAAAAATCAGGCTTACCGGAATATTTTTCGCGAGCTGGAACAGAGGTTTGCCGAGGAAAAGCAAGACCTGGCGAATTTAAAAAAAATTTATCACTGGATATTTGCGTTTTGGAAGAAAAATTTAGAACTGGGTTCAAAGTATCTTGAGGAAAATAAAACTGCTGTTTCCGGGTATACCGATGTTATTGAAGCAATTATGGACAACTATCTGGAGGTTCTGCCCACAGCCGTTGAAGCGAAAACGGTGGCAAAGGTTATTGAAGAGATTGTAACTGCTTCTGCGGGACAGATTAGTGTTCAACCGGGTTACAACGGCGACGAAAAAATTTCCGGCTACGCATCACTTCTGGTGATGGTATGTAAGAGCATCCTGACACTAATTGCTCCCAGTCCGGAAGGAAAAGTGGTCTGCGATGTAAAAATTGCCGCGGCGTCCGGTGAGTCCGGTTCACCGGTTATTATTGTCAGAACGCCGTTGCCGCCGGAATTGTCCCCTTTGCAGCAAAACAGACTTAAAATTGGCTGTTCGCTGTTAAACGAAATGGGAAAAGCTTATCGTATGGGGGTGAAGCTGGAGATTGCAGAGGAAGTCAAATCGATTCAAATTATTTGGCAGACAGAAGCCAGCAGGAGAGAAGCATAACCTCAGTGATTTTTCAACAGAAAAATTTATAATATCATTGAATCTTGAAGCAGTTTTCAGGAGCACGCCCTGAAGCGGGGCATGACATTATTGCTATTTTTTTACAAGGGTAGTAAAATAAAGCAATCAATATCAGTAAAGAATAGAGAATGAGGAGGGGAGCCCATGAGTTTACTGACAGTCAGCCAGGAGCTTTGTGTCAAATGCGGGATTTGTGTTGAGGTTTGCCCTAACGGTATCATCGGTATGACGGCAGAAGGTCCGCAGATTAAGTACGCACCGGCTTGCATTGCCTGCGGACATTGTACCGCGGTCTGTCCCCAAGGGGCATTGGATCATGTAAAAGCGCCTTTGGACAAACAGACAAAGCTGGTCCGCTACCCGGTGATTGATCCGGAAACGGCTGCCGCTTTTTTGCGGTCACGCCGTTCCATACGCGTTTATAAAAAGGAAAAAATTGCGAAAGAAAAAATCCTGCAGCTTCTTGATATTGCAAGATTTGCTCCTTCCGGCTGTAATTCACAGGGATTATCGTATATAGTAATTGAAAATTCCAACCGGCTTAAGGACATAACTGAAGCAACGATAAAATGGCTGGAAAAACAGTTGCAGGACGGTGCCGAATGGGCAAAAGCTTTTGCCGGTGTAGCCGATGTCTACCGAAAACAGAACGTTGATGTAATACTGCGGGGAGCACCTTCTTTAATCGTAGCCACCGCACCCCGGAATTTTCCCCTTGGTCATGACAATGCACGGTTTTCTCTTGAATATGTGGAACTGTATGCCACTGCCCTGGGGCTGGGAAGTTGCTGGGCAGGATTTGTGGAAATGGCGGCCGGAAATTTTTATCAACCGCTTTTGGCGGCTATGGGGATCAGGGAGGACTTTACGGTTGCCGGAGCTATGATGCTGGGGTATCCGAAGTATACGTATCCTCGTTTGGCAGATAGAAATCCTTTGCAGGTATCATGGCTTGAGTAGCCGATTCGGCATATTGGCCCGCACTAGCGCGGGCCAATATGCCGAATCGGGTTAATTATCATTGCTCTGCTTAAAGACGATGGGCTGCATGGCAAGTAGTGCCTACATAGGAATTCAGCGGAAAGCCGTGGCGGATGGCAGCGGTAATAAATTCTTTGGCCTGCTGCACCGCTTCCCGTACAGGTAGGCCCTTGGCGAGTCCGGCGGTAATCGCGGCCGAAGAAGTGCAGCCGGCGCCATGGGTATAAGAAGTATTGATTTTCGGGGACTCGAACGTTACAAAGTCTTTGCCGTCATAGAGGATGTCAATGGCGCTTGCCGTACCCAGTTTTGCCCCGCCCTTGATCCATACATTTTTGGCGCCGAGGGCATAAATTTTGCTCGCGGCTGCTTTCATATCCGCAACCGATTTGATGGGGATACCGCTTAACTGACTGGCTTCGAAGACATTGGGCGTAATGACGGCCGCCCGGGGCGCAAGTTGTTCGCGGATGCCGACGGCAGTCTCCGGATGCAGTACCTCAGAGGTGCCTTTACAAACCATTACAGGGTCGATCACTACATTTTTAATATTGTATTGATCAATTTTTTTTGCCACTAAGGAAATGATTTCGACGGTGCCCAGCATGCCTGTTTTTAAAGCGTTCACACCGATTCCGGCCAGGACGGTCTCCAATTGAGCTTCCAGCGCTTCTAGCGGCAGGGGATAAATATCATGGGACCAATTGTTATGGGGATTTTCTGCTACGATGACGGTGAGTGCCGTCATGCCGTATACGCCCAGTTCCTGGAAGGTTTTCAGGTCTGCCTGCATACCGGCGCCGCCGCTCGTATCCGAGCCGGCGATTGTAAGGGCTTTACAGATTGTCATTTTCGATTCCTCCTACAAATTGATAAGCTCAAAGGCTTTAAGAGCTAACAGAAAAGAATAAAATTGTGGTAAAAAACATAATTGTATTATAAAATAAATCTGATACTTTTAAAATACACAGAATAGATATTTTCAATAGGGACAGTTTGAAGGAGAGGGGATATGGTGACGGGATTGATTCTGCTTGATTCTTTCAGTAAGGAGCCCTTATATATGCAGCTTTACCGGCACTTTAAGTCTGAGATAGAGCAAAATAAATGTAACGCTGGCGACAAATTGCCATCAATTCGCTGGCTTGCCAATAATCTTTCCGTCAGTAAGATCACAGTTGAGAAAGCCTACCAGCAGCTTGTAAGTGAAGGGTATGTCAGCAGTCGCAGCCGGTCCCGCTATGTAGTTAATAAACTGGAGGAAGCGGCGATTAGACCGTACACGGCGCTCGTTTCCAAAGAGTATGAACCTTTTGGTCAACGGAACGTACGCTACGATTTTGCCAGCGGTGAGATGGATTCTGACGGTTTTGATTTTTCCTTATGGAAACGCTATATTAACAAGGCTTTTTTAGACAAAAATCGCCTTATGGGATATGGAAACAGTAAAGGCGAGGAGGAGCTGCGGCGGGAAATAGTGAACTATATCCGGTCAAGAGGCGTGTATTGTCACCGGGAACAAATCGTCGTTGGTCCGGGAGTACAAAATCTGCTGAATATACTGTGCAGTATCCTGCAGGTTGAGCATAACAGCATTGCTTTTGAAGAGCCGGGTTTCACGAACGGCCGTCGTGTTTGGGCGGACTGGGGGTTTACCATTGTCCCGGTACGAATGAGGCAGGATGGCATTGATACCGATGAACTCATCCGCAGTGGCGTAAAGCTAGTTTATTTAACTCCTTCCCACCAATTCCCCACCGGCTACGTTATGCCAATCGGCAAACGGACCCGGCTGCTGAAATGGGCACAGCAAACAGGCGCCGTTATCATTGAGGACGATTACGACAGTGAATTCCGCTATTTCGGCCGTCCGATCCCTGCGCTGAAGGGGCTCGATAATGAAGGCAGCGTAGTTTATTTAGGCTCATTTTCCAAGGTGATACCGCCTTCGATACGGTTGAGCTACATGGTGCTTCCCGATCAGCTGAGGGAACGCTATGAACAGAATTCCCCATTGTACAACCAGGCCGTTTCAACGATTGAGCAGCTTGCTCTTGCCCAGTATATGGCGGACGGACAGCTGGAACGGCAAATTCGGCGGCTCCGTAAACTATATTGTGAAAAGCAGCTGTTGTTTATGGAGACCATTAAACGTATTTTTGGCAGCCGTGCGGACGTCAAGGGAACAGGATCGGGGCTTCATATCGTTTTAACCGTAAAATCGGCGTTGTCGCCCCGGGAAATGTTTTTAAAGGCAATGGAACAGGGGTGCCGGATCGCTCCCATTCAAAATTATTATTTAGCAGCGGTTCCGGAAAATTTGCCCCAGGTAATCTTGTATTTTTCTAAAATACCTTCCGGCGAAATGGAGACAGCAATTAAGCTATTAAAGGATGCCTGGTTCTAAGAAGCGAACGGTTTTAGAGAGATTGCTTCGCGGGCGCCCGCAATGACAAATTTGCGGACGCCCGCGGTTTAGTGGTTTTGAAGGAGTAAGGCGGATAGGCTGAAGAGGGTGTAGTCAGGAGGAAAAAAATCGCTGCCGGCGAAAATTATTATAACCGGATATTTTTAAGGCAGGTTACTGCTGGAAAAATGCGGGGATTTTGAACCGCGAAGACGCGAAGTACGCAGAAGGGGTTACGGGTTTTATATTTTTATTCTGCGTTGTGCCGCGGTATATGATAAACGGAGGTTTGTATGTCCATTTTTACAAGGTTTATTCAATACTATAGACCCTACCGGTGGTTATTTTTTTCCGATTTGTTTTGTGCAGTCGTCGTTTCTCTGGTGGATCTGGCGTTTCCTCAGATCCTTTATTTTCTCACTCACGGCGTTTTTACCCATAGTGCGGCGGAAATTATTCGGACACTGGGGATCGTCGCTGCCGGGATGATCGCCATGTACGGTATTCGCTATGGATGCCAGTATTATATCACCACCTGGGGGCACATTATGGGGGCGCGGATGGAAAGCGACATGCGCCAGGATTTGTTTGATCACTACCAGCGGCTTTCCTTTTCCTATTATGATCGGAACAATACCGGGGAGATGATGTCGAAGCTGGTATCCGATTTATTTGATATTTCGGAGCTGGCGCATCACGGGCCGGAAAATATTTTTATCTGTACGCTGAAGATCATCGGCTCGTTTGCTTTGCTATTGTTTCTCAATGTGAAAATGACTTTGATTCTGTTTCTGGTCACCCTGGTCATGATTCTGTTCAGCATCCATCAGAACCGGAAAATGAAAGCCGTTTTTATGGACAACCGAAAAAAAATTGCCGGGGTGAATTCCCAGGTGCAGGACAGCCTTTCCGGCATTCGCGTGGTGAAGTCTTTTGCCAACGAAGATTTGGAACGGGAAAAATTCGGCAGCAGCAATCTGGAGTTTTTGGATTCGAAGGTGGGCAGTTACCGGATTATGGGGAGTTTCCAGGCGGGGAACGGTCTCTTTCAGGGACTGCTGTATGCGGCGGTCCTGGTCAGCGGCGGATATTTCATTGCCAACGGCAGTCTTGAAGTCTCCGATTTGGCCGTGTATGCTTTGTATATCGGGATTTTTATGAATCCCATTGATGTGCTGATCAATTTCACAGAGCAGTTTCAGAAAGGGTATTCCGGTTTTAAGCGTTTTCTGGAAGTCGTCAATACGACGCCGGAAATTTTGGAAAAAGCGGATGCCGTGCCGTTGACAAGAGTGAAAGGTCATATTGTTTATCAGGATGTTTCCTTCCGGTATGATCAACATTCGGGGGTGCTGGATGGGGTTAATATCTCAATTGATGCCGGGAAGACCGTGGCCTTGGTGGGCCCTTCCGGCGGCGGCAAGACCACCATATGCTCCCTGCTGCCCCGGTTTTATGATGTGACCGGGGGAACTGTCATGATTGACGGCAAAGATGTGCGCAGTCTTACCCTAAAATCCCTGCGCAGTGCCATCGGCATTGTGCAGCAGGACGTATATATGTTTGCCGGTACGGTGCGGGACAATATCGCCTACGGCAAGCCGGAAGCCACGGACGAAGAAATTATCGGGGCGGCGAAAAACGCGAATATCCATGATTTTATTATGAGCCTTGACGACGGCTATGACAGTTATGTGGGAGAACGGGGCACCCGCCTTTCCGGGGGACAAAAACAGCGGCTGGCTATTGCCCGCGTATTCCTGAAGAATCCTCAAATCCTGATTTTAGATGAAGCTACTTCCGCCTTGGATAATGAAAGCGAACGGTATATTCAGGTATCGCTGGAACGCCTTTCCCAAAACCGGACCACCATTGTGGTGGCTCACCGGCTCAGCACCATTCGCAATGCCGATGAAATTATCGTGATTAACCACAAGGGAATTCAGGAACAGGGGACTCACGAAGAACTCCTGTCCCGGAACGGACTTTACGCCAAATATTATAATATGCAGTTTGAAGGATTGGATGAACTGCAGAACGAATAAATAAGAAAAAGTCAAAGCAGGATGCAGCTTGAAATACATGGAGGTGATTTGAGCAGACTCACAGGCGCTGGCTATGTGAGTCTCAAAGGGAGACAGGAATATGGATGCGCATTTATTAAATAAGCAGGCGCTGGCCTCGGCGTCAGGAGAAGCTTTACAGCAGGCGGCACAGGTGCTGCTCCAGGTGGTTCAAGCCCGGCCGGATAATGCCAACGCCTGCAATAATCTGGGTCTGCTGCTGTTGAAAATGAAACAGCCGGCAAAGGCCGAGACTTATTTTTTTCAGGCGATTAAACATAAGCCGGATTCGCCTGAATTTCATAATAACCTGGGATCGTTATATGCCGCCGGCGGTAAATCCGGGGAAGCACGGGTCTGCTTTTGCCGGGCGATTACCCTGAATCCGGCTTACGCTGAAGCTTACCGGAATCTGGGCCTTTTACTGATGCGGCAAAATCTTATGCCGGAGGCTCAAGCCTGCTTTTGCCGGGCGGTGGAACTAAAGCCCGACTATTGGCAGGCGCATAGTGTTCTGGGAAGAATTTATTTAGCCCAGGGGCAATATGCCATGGGCTGGGAAAAGTATGAATGGCGGCTGAAGTCGCCTAAATGGCATTCCTTGCCTTTTCCCCAGTGGCAGGGAGAGGATTTGACGGGGAAAAGGATACTTCTGTATTACGAGCAGGGGTTTGGCGATACGCTGCAATTTGTCCGCTACGCCAAAGTGGTGGCGGAAATGGCCGCGGAAACTGTTTTATGGGTGCAGCCGGTATTGCAGCGGTTAATGAGCAGTTCTCCCGGCAGGTTTAGCTTACAGCGGGGGAAACGGCCCCCGGCGGGACAATTTGATTTTGCCTGTCCGCTCATGAGTCTGCCCCGGACTTTTAAAGCCATGATTCCGCAAAATGTGCCCTATCTTCGAGCTGATCCGGAGACTGCGGAAAAGTGGTCAGGTATTCTCGCCCAAACCGGCAGCGGCAGGAAGCTTCGCGTCGGAGTTGTCTGGGCCGGGAATCCCAGGCATCATAACGACAGGAACCGTTCCATTCCTTTTTCTGTTTTTCGCCAGTTATTTGTTGTGACCCAAATTCATTGGGTCAGTCTGCAGGCCGGACAGCGGGCGGGGGATGTGACAGGGGTCGGTCAGGTGAAGGATTATTCCCGGGAACTGATTGATTTTGCCGAAACAGCCGGGCTGATCGATAACCTTGATCTGGTTATCACCGTGGATTCGGCAGTGGCTCATTTAGCAGGGGGACTAGGCAAGGAGACGTGGCTCCTCCTGCCTTTTGCCGCCGACTGGCGCTGGCAGATGCAGCGGGAGGACAGTCCCTGGTATCCCACAGTGCGAATTTTTCGTCAGCAGACAGCGGGAGACTGGCGGGAAGTCCTGGAGCGGGTTGCTGCTGCTCTGGGTAATATTGTGAACCGTGATGCGCCGAAAAGTACCGCTTTGCCGCAGCAGGAAACCGGGAAGAATGAAATCGGGGAAGTGGAAGCGTGACGGTAGAACTTTTTGTAAAACAGGGAATATCCCAGGCGAACCAGGGAAACTTCAAGCGGGCCATCGCTTTGTTTCACCAGGCTGTCGAACTGCGGCCCGATCCCGATGTCTACTATAATCTTGGAGTGCTTCAAATGCTGGAAAAGCAGCCGGCGGAAGCGGAAACGGCCTTTCGCCGGGCTATTGAGCTGCGTTCCGGTTTTTCTGATGCCTATAATAATCTGGGGGCGGTTTTAAAAGGGGAAGACCGGCGGCAAGAAGCGGCGGACTGCTTTCGCCGGGCCATCGAATTCCAGCCTGATTTTCCCGAGGCTTATAACAATTTAGGGCTTATGCAGGCGCAGTCAAGCCGTCTGCTTGAGGCGGAAGCCTGTTTTAACCGAGCCATTGCTCTTAGAACGGACTATCCGGAGGCGTATAACAATCTGGGGCTGGTACAGCTGAAGCTGAAACAGCCGGAACTAGCGGAAGCATCTTTTCGTCAGGCGATTGAATTGCGACCGGACTATCCGGAAGCCTATAACAACCTGGGAACGGTCCTCAGAGAAAAAAATTGTCTGGCAGAGGCGGAAACCTGCCTTTGCCGGGCCGCTGCCCTGCGGCCGGACTACCCGGAAGCCTATTACAATCTGGGGTTTACACAGGCGAAGTCGGGTCGGATTGCAGCGGCGGAACAATCCTATGGCCGGGCGATTGCGCTGCGGCCCCGTTATTCGGAGGCTTATAACAACCTGGGCGTTCTATTTAGGATTACCGGCCGGGCAGAGAAGGCGGAGGAGTGTTTCCGCAAAACCATTCAAATTAATCCTGACATTGCTGAAGGGTATAATAATCTGGGAGCGGCTTTGAAAGATCAAAACCGCTTGACGGAAGCGGAACTGCAGCTTCGCCGGGCAATTGAGCTGTGTCCCTGTTATCCGGAAGCTTACAATAACCTGGGCAACGTGTTAAAGAAGAAAAATGATTACGCAGAAGCGGAAGACTGTTTTCGCCAAGCAATTCAATTTAAGGCGGATTTCCCGGAAGCGTACAACAACCTGGGGATGATTTTAACCGATGAAGGGCAGTTTGACGAGGCGGAAGAGTGCCTTAGCCGGGCCGTTGAATTGCGTCCGGACTTTCCCGAGGCCGAATATGCTTTTTCCACATTGTATCTGCTTCAGGGAAGGTTTGACAAAGGTTGGGGAAAATATGAATCCCGGTTTGCGGTGTTTGACAATTATCAGCCTGCTATTCGCCGCTGGCGGGGGGAAGACCTGACGGACCGGAAAATTCTGCTGTTCTGTGAGCAGGGACTGGGAGATACAATTCAATTTATCCGTTACGCTCCTCAGGTGGCGGCAATGGCCGGCGAAACCAACGTTTTGGTACAGAAATCACTGGTACGGCTGCTGGCCGACCAGAATCAGGCTTTTACCGTTCTTGACAGGGACAGGCTGGAACCGGAAGAATACGATTTTGCCTGTCCGCTGTTGAGTTTGCCGCTGGTCTTCGGCACCACCGGTGAGACCATTTCCGGTGAAACCCCTTATATAAAGCCTGCCGGGGAGATTAGCCGGAAATGGCGGGATATGCTGCAGCAAAAGGACGGCGGCGAAAAATTTCGGGTTGGCGTTGTCTGGGCCGGGAATCCGGAGCATCAAAACGACGGCAACCGTTCTATTCCCTTCGATAGTTTCGCCGGGTTATTTGATAATAGGAGTGTGAGCTGGTACAGTCTGCAGGCAGGCGAGAAGGCTGCCGACTTGGCGGGAGCATCCTGCCAGGCGGTTGATCTTTCACCGGAGTTGACTGATTTTGCCGAAACAGCAGGAGTTATCGAAAATCTGGATCTGGTCGTCACAGTCGATACAGCTGCAGCCCATCTGGCGGGAGCTATGGGGAAAGAGACTTGGCTGCTGCTGCCGTTTGCCCCGGAATGGCGCTGGCAGCTGGATCGGGAGGACAGCCCCTGGTATCCGGCAATGCGCTTGTTTCGCCAGCAGACCAGGGGCGATTGGCAGCAGGTTATCGGGAGAGTGAAAGAGGCATTAGAAAAAAAGATAAAAATTTAGCGAAAAAGACTTAAGTGTTTTGTTTTCTGTTACGATATATAAAGTGAAAAACCGAATGGACTATACAAGGACGATTCAACGGGAGCCAACGGTACCTTGCAGGATGCAGGGAAAAGTTGGGCTGTTGAGCCGTCCTTTTCGTTTTTTTACAGGGACGGAAAGTAGAATCGAATCATGCAGAAAGTTCAAGGACGATATTCTTTGTTGCCATCGGCAGGACGCCGGACAGGCAGCAAAGGGTGTCGTCCTTTTTGCTTCCATTCTTGATAATAAGCCGAGTGGCCATGAGGCTTGTTATAGATATGCAATCCTGTGAACACGGCAGTTCACAGTAACAAAAACAGGGAGGTTTTTTATTATGATTATCAATCACAATCTTGCATCACTGAACACCTTGAATGCTTTGAGCAAAAACGAAACTGCCACCCAGTCCTCGCTGGCGAAGCTGTCTTCCGGTCTCAGGATCAACAGTGCGTCCGACGATGCGGCCGGTCTGGCAATTTCGGAAAAAATGCGGGGCCAGATTCGCGGCCTCGATCAGGCCAAGAGTAATTCCCAGGACGGTATTTCCCTGGTACAGACGGCAGAAGGCGCCTTAAATGAAACCACCAGCATCCTCCAGCGGATGCGGGAACTGGCTGTCCAGGCTTCCAATGACACCGCCACCGACAGCGACCGTACCGCCTGCCAGAAGGAAGTCGCTCAGTTAAAAAGTGAAATCAACCGAATTTCCAGCACTACCCAGTTTAATACCAAGAATCTGCTGGACGGCAGTCTGGCGGCAGGCAGCAGTGTGGCTCTTGCCACGAAGCTGAATTCGTCCGCTTTAGAAACTTCCGCTACTCAGGGGACTGCGGTTGGTAGTGCTCTGACAGCTACTACTGCTTCACCGATTACCATTACGAGCGGCACAAATGATCAGATTAAATTAAATGTTGACGGCGCCGGCGATCAATCCATTACAATTGCGGCGGGAAGCTATACCAGCACATCCGATCTGGCAGCAGCAGTAAATACTGCTATCGGCAACAACACGGCTTTAGCCGGTAAAGTAACGGCGGAAGTGACCTCCAGCGGAGCATTATCTTTTGTATCCGCCAGTACCGGCACCAGCAGTTCGGTAGTTGTATCGGCAGGTACAAATGATGCAAGTGCAACACTGGGAATGTCATCTCCGACCTATGCAACCGGCAAAGCGGCTTCTGCAACTATTTCGGGAGATACTCATGGTACGGCTGCTGGGTCTGTTGCGCTTTCGAGTGCACTTACCGTTGCTAGTACCGCGAATACCCTTAACCTTACTTTGGATGGTGCCTCATCGGGGGTTGACATTTCAGTAGCAGCGGCTACTTATACTAGTTCAAGCAATCTAGTAAGTGCGATAAATACGGCAATAAATGGTTCTTCATTAAACGGAAAAGTTACAGCATCAGTCGACGGTAGTGATCATCTTGTATTTACCTCGACTTTAACGGGGACTTCTAGTTCTGTTAGTGTCACGGCTGGTACATCCAATAGCGGGTTGACAGCACTTGTGGGAACGGCCACAGCAGTTGCCGGTACCGGTGCCGGAGAAACTTTAGTTTCTTTGGCGGATTCCGACGGCAACAACTATGGCTTGAAATCAGGCAATCAGATCAACATCAGTGTACTGGTAGGCGGAGAACAAAAAACAGCTAAATTGGCCGTTACTTCGACGACTACATTGCAAAATCTGGCCGACTCGATCCAGGACGCCATCGGCGGTTCTTCCAGCGTTACCATTGAAGATAATAAGATCAAGATTACCGGACAGGCCGGTACGGCGAATACCGTTTCCGATCTTACCTTAACGGCGCAAACTTCAGCGACCGATACGACGGCAACGGCTGCTAATTTCGGCAGTGATCTGAGCGCTTACACGGAAACTCAGGCTGCTACCGATATTCGGGATGACGGGTCCCTCACCTTCCAAATCGGTGCCAACCAGAACCAGACCATGTCGGTAGATATTAATAAAATGAATGTTGAGTCTCTGGCTCTGTCTTCCGTCGATGTCAGCACTCAGGCCGGTGCGGAATCGGCTATCACAGTCATTGACAATGCAACCAGTGCAGTGTCTACCGAACGGGCAAAACTGGGCGCCTATGAAAACCGTCTGGATCATACCATTAATAACCTGACTACAACTTCTCAAAACATGACGACAGCCGAATCCCGGATTCGCGACGTGGATATGGCTTCCGAAATGGCCAACTATCAGAAGAACAGCGTTCTGCAGCAAGCGGCGCAGGCGATGCTGGCTCAGGCCAACCAACAGCCGCAGCAGGTTCTCTCGCTGCTGAAGTAATCCGGCTGACGGGATATAGAACGGTAGGGATAGAATAAACGCCGGAGACGTGTGTCTCCGGCGTTTGCTGTCGAATAAACGAGTAAAGGAATGTCCTGTGCACCAAGCAATGGTATATTATAGTTTTCCTTGGGGCGGCGCAAAGGCGCCCCGTAATAAAAAAATCCGGCGCAATGGCCGGATAAGTTTACTTTGCTACTTTTATATGTCGATTTAATTCCGCTTCATGGTTAAATAGCCGGGCATTGAGCAGATCAAACTTTGAATCCAGCAGAGCAATATCTTCTTTTGCAGCAGCTTTGCCGGTCAATACATCGAGGTTATGGCCTACGCTGTGGAGCTGGGCGTTGACTTCTTCCAGGTTGTGGCGCATAGCCTGAATCAATCGGCTGTTTTCATCCTGCTGGATTTTGCTGGCCATGTCCTGTTCGATTATAGCTAAGCGTTTGGTCATGTCTTGTTCGAATGCAGCTAAGCGTTTGGTCATGTCCTGCTCGAATGTAGCCAAGCGGGTGGTCATGTCTTGTTCGAATGTAGCTAAGCGGGTGGTGATGTCCTGTTCAAAAGCAGTTAAGCGGGTGGTCATGCCCTGTTCAAATGCAGCTAAGCGGGTGGTCATGTCTTGTTCAATTGTATCCAGGCGCTTGCTCATGTGCTGCTGGCCCTTCTCCATGCTGTCGAGCCGGGAAAGTATCTGTTGTAAAAGTTCTTCCATAGCCTTCACCGTCCTTTCCGTTAGGTCTATTTTATCATTGGAGGTGGTAGACGTGCAATATGAAAGTGCGGAGCCTTGCGCTGTTTTAGGATTGACTTCTTGGCGGATTTGTCCGGCAGCGCGATAGTGAAGGTGGCAGCAGCAGAGAGATTGCTTCGCTGGCGCTCGCAATGGCAAAATGCGGCTATTTGTCTGGCAGCGCTATAGTAAAATTGGTGCCTTTGCCGAGGGTACTGGCGACGGTGATGGTTCCGCCGTGGCTTTCGATGATCCATTTGGCGATGGACAGACCAAGGCCGGAGCCGCCCTTGGCACGGGACTGATCCACCTGGTAGAAGCGGTCGAAGATTTTGTCCAAACATTCTGCCGGGATCCCTTCGCCCGAGTCGGCTATAGTTATTATGTTTTGACTGCCTTTTTGCCGCAGAGAAATTTGGATGTGACCGCCGGAGGGGGTATGGCGGATGGCGTTGTCCAGTAATATGTTGATTACCTGCTTAATCCGGGCTGCATCACCGAAACTTTCCAAGGGAGAAGCGGCAAGCAGTTTCAGGGACACAGCTTTTGCCGCAGCCATTGCTTCAAAGGGAGCGGCGGCCTCGGCAATAGCCAGGTTCACTGATAATGGTTCCAGTATCAGCTTCTGCTGATGAGAATCGGCACGGGACAGGAAAAGCAGGGAATTAACCAGATTGCTCATACAGACGGTTTCTTCCTGAATGTTGTCAAGCCATTTGCGCTGATCGGCCACGGTTTCATCCGGACTTCCCCGGACGATGTCCAGGTTGGTTTGAATGACCGCCAGGGGGGTACGCAGTTCATGGGAAGCATCGGATAAGAAATCTTTTTGCTGCTGCCAGGCTTTTTGAATAGGAATCATGGCTCGGTTGGCCAGAAAGAAGCTGGCGCCAAAGGACAGCAGGGAACAGATTAGGCCGACGAGCAGCAAGGCGGCTGCCTGAAATTGCAGAATCGTTTTTTCCTGTGAATTATCATGAAACAGCAGCAGTGTACCCGGCTGATTTTTAAGGGGCGATTGATAAAAAGAATAGTTGATTTGATTGGATACAATCGAGCCTTTCGGGCTGTTCGTTTGTAAAGTTTCCCGGGTCAGCAATGATAGCTGCTCCGCCGGGAGGGAATGACCGGAGGAATGAAAAGTAATGGAACCGTCGGGGGAAGTTTCAACGAAAAAGAAGTTGGGTCCAGGGGGACGCTCGGGACGGGGAAGCGGCAGGGGCCCAGGCGGAGCAGGGGGAGGAGGAACGGGAGAGAGTCCGTCAGGGGGATTCTCTCGCTGGGGCAGGTCGGTGATCCGACCATCCTGAATGTCTTCCATAATTTTTTGCGCTAAAGAATCAGCATGATTTGCCATATTGATTTGCGAAAAGTAGTAGGTTCCCAGAATTAAAAGAAAAAAGAGAGCCAGCATGATAGACATATTGATGACTGTCAGTTTCAGTCGCAGTTTTTTGAACATTGCCAAACACCTTTCTGTTATTACTCCAAGAGAAATACCATTCCGTGAATTGCCCTATTTATTTATTGTAGCCGGTTATTCTTGGAAATTCCTTTGCTTTTTAAATAACCCCCTGGAAATGGCAAGCAAGAGCAAAGCGTCAAAATTTTTCATGATATTCTTTATTTTAATAAAAGTTTAATTAAAATTAAATAAATTTCAAAGAAATTCCCAAGAAATCAATGCGATAATAATATTGAAAGCAGCATAATGACAAGGATGATTCGATTGGTCGAACTAAACCTGCAGGACGCAAGGAAAGTTGGACAATAGAGTTGTCCTTTTTTATTTTTTATCAGGGAGGAGAGGTATTATGTTGGTATTAGGGAGAAAACCGGGAGAGTACATTATGATTGGAAAAGATATTATGGTGAAGGTTATTCGCAGTGATGCGGGAGATTTACGGCTGGCGATTGACGCGCCGAAAAACATCAATATTACCAGAGGAGAGATTTATGAGGATAAAGACAAGTATATCTCAATGTAAGAGTAACGAAGAGCAAATTGCAGTGAAGCAGCGATACCAAAGCTTCAAGGACGAATCCTTTTGCTGAACCAGGCAGGACGCCGGGACAGGCAGCAAAAGGGTTCGTCCTTTTTTTCGGCAGGAAGGAAAAGCGGTTAATAAGCCGCTGTTTAGGCGGTTTGTTATAAATAAAATGATTTAAGGGAGGAATATTTATGTCTACGAGTGCAGTGAGCAGCAGTTCCGATTATTGGATTACTCCGACGAGTACCGATACGGATACCAGCAGTACAAAAGGGAAAAGCGATTTGAGCGATTTTGCCAGTTTTATGAAAATTTTGTCCAGTGAACTGCAGAATCAGGACCCGACGGATCCGGTGAGCAATACGGAGTATGTAGCGCAGCTGGCTCAAGTGGAGTCCTTATCTCAGCTCCAATCTATGAACAACAGCATTGCGGCCAACAGCGCCTATAGTCTGCTTGGTAAAACGGTGACTTATGAGACCACCGATTCCAGTACCGGCGTTACCACAACAGCCAGCGGCACGGTATCGGCAGTAGTGCTAAAAGACAGTGTTCCTTATATAACGGTAAATGGTGAAACGGTAAAGGCCAGCACCGTTCAGCAGGTGGCTTCCGCCAGTTCCGGGACAAGCTCTGCTACGGCTTAAGAAACAATACTGCTGTAATTGAATTTAATCAGCCGGACCCCTTTGGGGAGGCTGTTCCTATTTCTGACCGAACGATGAAATAGAATCAGGGGGAAATGCATATGTCAACAGCAATGTATTCCGGTGTGTCCGGTCTAAAATCCCAACAGACGAAACTGGACGTAATCGGCAATAATATTTCCAATATCAGTACGGCCGGCTATAAAAGCCAACGGGTGACTTTCAGTGATATTCTCAGCCAAACGATTAATGCGGCTACCGGTCCCAGTACATCTTCCAACCGGGGCGGGACAAACCCCGAACAGATTGGTCTCGGCGTCAGCGTAAGCTCGGTTGATACCAATATGACGACCGGCAGTACCCAGTCGACAGGCGACACGATGGACGTATCCATCGGCGGCGACGGCTTTTTTATTGTCCAGAGCGGCACCGGCAGCGATTATGAATTTACCCGGGCGGGTAATTTCGGTGTGGACAAGAACGGCAATCTGACGGTTAACGGACGGAAAGTCTGCGGCTGGGAAAAATACAGCACGGATTCCAGCGGCTCGACTACCTATGACACGCAAACAACCGTTGAACCGCTTAATCTGTTTTCCGACAGCGTGAACGGCAATAAAAAGGTGATTGCGCCGGAAGCAACTACTACGGAAACTTTTTCCGGCAATTTGGACCCGACAAAAACCGCCGCCGGAACGGGTCTGAGTACAATCGGCACGGTTCCCACTACGGCGGATTCAACGACGACGATGACGGTATATGATTCCGAGGGCAACAGCCATGATATTCAGGTAAAAATGTATAAATGCTATACCGATGCCAGTACCGGCGGTACGGAAACCGGCAATGTGGCTCTTACGGGTACAGCCCTGACGGTTAGCAGTTCTGCCAATACGATTAAGCTTAAAGTGGATGGCGATACTACCGGTGTTGATATTTCCGTCGCGGCGAGCACGTACAGCAGCGCAAGCGATCTGGTGAAGGCGGTAAACAGTGCTATTAATGCCACAGCGTTAAGCGGAAAAGTAACGGCTGCCCTTGACAGCAACAACCATCTTGTCTTTACTTCAACATCAACCGGTACATCCAGTACGGTGACAGTTGAGTCAGGTGGAAGCAATGACGGTTTGGCGGCTTTGGTTGGCACTACCGGGACAAGTAACACCACCGGCACAACCGGAACCGGTAATACTTCCTGGTTCTGGCAGGCAGTACCTTCCTCTTCTGATTTGACGGTAGGCGTTCCTGCCTCTGGGTATATTGAATTTGACAGTAACGGCAAGCTGATTACTACTGATACGACGAACTATAATACAACTCCCAGTATCACTCTAAATCCGGCTGCTTCCGTTGGTTCCGGCTCGTTTTCTGTAAAACTGGATATGTCTTCACTTTCCACCTATACTACCAGCACCACCAGTTCGGTAACTGCCAGTGGCGACGGTTATGCCGCCGGTGAGTTGAGCGATGTGAGTATCGGCAGTGACGGCATTATTACCGGATCTTACAGCAATGGGAAAAAGCAGTCGCTGGCGATGATTGCACTGGCCGCTTTTACCAATCCAGCCGGTTTGGAAAAAGTAGGGAATAATTTATATAAAACGACGACCAACTCCGGTAATTTCACCGGCGGCGTAGAGGCCGGGTCCGGCGGCACCGGCACGTTAAGTTCGGGCACATTGGAAGGATCCAATGTGGACCTGGCGGAGCAGTTCAGCGACATGATGGTTACGGAGCGGGCCTATCAGGCCAACAGCAAGGTAATTACCACTTCGGATACTATGATGGAAACTCTAATTAACATGATACGGTAATAACAGATAAAGGAGTACCGGCTATGAGTTCGACGTTTAATACGTATAATATTGCAACCACCGGTATGTATGTCAGTCAGGCCAGTCTGTCGGTGGTCAGCAATAATCTTGCCAATATCAGTACGACCGGCTATTCCCGGCAGAAGGCCGTCAGCGAGGAGAAAACCGTTTCGACAGGGGTGGATACTTCTTATGGCACCGGTGTCGGTCTGGAAGAGATTTCCCGGGCAAGGGATGTTTTTCTCGATCAGACGTACCGGCAGGAAAAGGCACAAACGGAGTATTACAATACGAAAAACAATCTGCTGGAAGACGCGCAAAAACTGTTGAATGAATACGGCAGCAGTTCCAGCAGCACCAATTCGGAAAATGGATTGCAGCAGACGGTCACGGATTTTTTTGACGGCTGGGAGCAGTTAACGAAGGATCCCGGCAGTCAAAGTACCCGCAAATCGGTACTGGAATACGCCGACGCTTTGGTAACCACCTTCAATGAAGTGAATACGCAGCTGACAGAAATGCAGCAGGATGCCGGCAGCCGGGTCAAGGACGGTGTCGACAGTCTGAATAAGCTGGCGAAGCAGGTGGTTGCGCTGAATCAGAAAATCAGCCGAGCAGAAGCCAACGGCAACGAAGACTGCAACTTGCGGGATCAACGGGATGAACTGCTGGATCAGATGTCATCTCTGGCCAATATTACCGTCAACGAGCAGTCCGACGGCAGTCTGAATGTCAGTATCGGCGGGGTGTCTTTGGTTCAGGGAAACAGCACCCACACCCTGGGAACGGTGGAAGACGGATCGACAATACAGGTAGTATGGTCGGATTTAGGCAGCACTGCCGCTATTTCCAGCGGCAGCATCAAGGCCAACATGGAGGAAGCGGACCAAAGCGCTTTTACGGCAATTTCCGGTTCTGCGTCCTATGACTTTACTGCCGATGGAAACAGCTCCCTGGCTTCATTACGCCAGGGACTGAATGATTTGGTTACTACCATTGCTAATAAGGTGAATACCCTATTGGCATCCGGTAAGGATCTGGATGGCAATACCGGCGCGGCTTTGTTTGTTGCGGCGGATGATAATAAACCTTTGGAATTAGGAAATATTGAGGTCAATTCCGTCATAACCGCCGATGTGGACAAACTGGCGGCAGGGACAACCGGTGAAACGGATGATGCTACGATCGCCACCGAAATCAACGCCTTGAAGACCAATAAAATTTTTAGCAGCGATGGTCTGTCAATGAACGTGACGAGTTTTTATCAGGCGGTTGTTTCCTGGATTTCAACGGCGGGGAATACGGCCAGCAGCAATTATGATACCCAGAATACATTGTTGCAGCAGGCGGAAAGCCAGAGACAGTCGATCTCGTCTGTTTCGCAGGATGAAGAGATGTCGAACATGATTGTCTATCAAAATGCTTATAACGCCAGCGCGCGGCTGTTAAGCACGATTGATTATTTATTAGGTGATCTCATTGACAAACTGGGCAGTTAAGCCAGTTTTTGGCTTGGAGGGAGAGAAATGAATTCAACGTTTACCGGCATTAATATCGCCAGCCGGGGATTATACGCCAGTCAGGTGGCGATGTCGGTTACTACGAATAACATGAGCAATGCGAATACGACCGGCTATTCCCGGCAGGAGGTCAATCAGACTCCCCTGGGAGTAGCGGCAGTTTACGCCGGCCAGTCCATTCTCGGCAACGGCACGGAAGTTACTTCCGTAGACCAGCTGCGGGATACCCGGCTGGATCAGCGGTATTGGCAGGAAAATACTCGGCTGGGGAACTGGGAGACAAAATCTTCTGCCTTAACGGAAATTGAATCGGTGCTGAATCCCACTTCAACAAGCAGCGGGTTCAGTACAGTTTTTAACAATTTTTATTCCGCTCTGGAAAGTTTGGACAAAACGCCGGGCGACAGTTCCACCCGTAATACTGTGCAGGAAGACGGCAAGGCGGTGTGCCAGTATTTGAACGAGGCATCTCAGGAATTGACGGCAATCAGAGAAGACGAGAATTGTGCAGTCAAGACGACAGTGGATCAGATTAATTCCTATGCCGGGCAGATCGCTGATTTAAACAGCCGGATCAGTCAGGCGGTTGCTGCCAATGCCAGCACCAATGAACTGAAAGATCAGCGGAATCTGCTGCTGGACAAGCTGTCTAATCTGACGGATATAACGGTAACGGAAGACGCAAGCGATAATAACCAGATGACGATTCGCGTTGACGGCACCACCTTAGTGAATGGCGGTGAGGCGAATGAGCTGGAAATTACGGAGGATAGTACCAATGACGGGATGTACAGCGTGAAATGGGGAAAAACGGGGGACAGTTTTACAACAACCGGCGGCCAGCTGAAAGCCGAACTGGATTTGCGCGATGGGGACGGAACCGATTCCTCCTATCAAGGAATTCCCTATTATATCAATCAGTTGAACAAGTTTGCCCAGACCTTTGCTCAAGCTTTCAATGAGGGCACAGCTTCTTATTCCGGTCATGCCGACGGTTATCTGTCGGATGGCACTACAACCGGCATTCGCTTTTTTTCCTATGATGATACCTCATCGGCTGATTTCACTGCGGAGATTACCAGCGAAGGAGCGGCTGCGGCTTATCAAAAGATTACCGCCGCCAATATTTCTTTATCCAAGGACATTGAGGATAATGTATCCAATATTGCGGCAGCCGACAGTAGCGGTGGGACGGATAACGCGAATAATGTAGATCAGCTGATTAAGCTGGTTAAAGACAGCAGTATGTTCAATAAAGGCACGCCGGAGGATTTTTACAATTCCATTGTTTCCACGTTAGCCACCGACAGTTCAACGGCTCAGCGTTCTTCCACCAATGCCACCAGCTTGGTCAAAACCATTAACGACCGCCGGACTTCGGTATCCGGCGTGGATACCAATGAGGAAACAGCCACGATGACAAAGTATCAGCAGGCCTATGAAGCATCTTCTAAGATGGTAAGCGTATGGGATGAACTGTACGCTAAAACCATTGCCATGGTGAATGATTAATTTCGACAAGAGGAGAGGCGGCTTTTCATGCGGGTAACGAACAGCATGCTGATTTCAAACAGCATTTATAATATCGGCAATAATACGAAACGGCTGGAAAAGGCACAGCAACAGCAGTCGACCCAGTCGAAGATCGAGCTGCCGTCGGATGATCCGGAGGTGGCGACACAGGCGGTCAAATACCGCAATTATGTGTCGACAGTGGAGCAGTACAAGAAAAATGTCAATGACGCAACTTCCTGGATGAAGGTGACGGAAGGGGCGCTCAGTGATCTGCATGATGTGGTACAGCAGGTCCGCGACTTGACGGTACAGGCTTCCAACACAGGGATTCTGAGCGAATCCAATCTTACGGATATTAAGCAGGAGGTAGCGCAGTTACAGAAAACGGTAATTCAGACGCTGAATACTTCTTATGCCGGCCGGTATGTTTTTGCCGGCTACGATACCGATACGGAGCCTTATGAAACAACGACCGTCACAGCCGGAACTTCTACGGTGGATAAAGTCACTTTTAAAGGCAAAATAGTGGACTTGAACGGAGCGGTAGCCAGCGATGTGGATTCTACGGCTTATGCTGCCGCTTACGCCGGTGAAACTGCTTCCGGCAGCGCCTACCAGGATAGCGGCGTAGATCAGTCGATGAAATATAATATCGGCTTCGGCAATCAGATCACAGTCAATGTGGAAGGCCAGGACGTTGTCGGCACCGACTCGGGCAGCAATTTATTTGCCACTTTTGATAAATTACTGATTGGTTTGAGCGGCGGAACAAGCTATCAGAGTATTTCCGGGGGCACGGCAACGGGCAGTGCGGCCCTTTCGTCCGGTGGTTATACGGTTACTGCGGGTACTAATGATACGCTGAATCTAGCTGTGGATGGGGGCGCGGCAGCGACGATCACGATTCCCGCCGGTACCTATTCTTCTGCCAGCGCCTTTGTGGCGGCTGTCAACAAAGGCATTAGCGCCAGTTCCTTAACCGGCAAAGTAACTGCCTCTCTCAACAGCAGCAGCAACCTGGTTTTTACAACCACTGCTACAACGACTTCCAGTACGGTAGCCGTTACCGAAGGAAACGGCGCCATGGGGACGTATGTCGGGACGGCGGCGACAGCGGCCGGCGGTACTTCCCAAACGACTTCTTTTACCCTCAGTGATGTTTTAGGCGATTTGGATACGGATCTTGACCGGATATCCGCCGTTACTTCGAATTTGGGCGCGAGAGAAAAAACAGCCACGATTGCTGCTAATCGCTTGAGTGATGAAAATACGGTTTATACGAAGTTAATGTCCACCAATGAGGATGTGGATACGGCCGAATCGACAACGAATGTGGCGACTGCCGAAACAGTGTATGAGGCATCTTTGTCCGCTGCCGCCAAGGCTATTTCCAAGACATTGCTGGATTATATCAGTTAAATTGAAAATGGCAAATTAAATGACCAAAGGAGGGAGAGTCTATGTCCAGTTCTTCAAGCAGTTCGATCAGTGCGACAACGGTTAACGGTGTTACCCGGTTCAGCGGTTTGTCTTCCGGCATTGATGTGGATTCCCTGGTGCAGAAACTCATCAGCGCTGATTCCGGCACCCTGAATAAACTGAAACAGGAAAAGCAGATTGACGAATGGAAACAGGAGCAGTACCGGACGATCGTCAGCGATGTTCAGACATTTACCAATAAGTATTTGAATTTGACTTCGTCCGACAGTATCCTGAATCAAAGCAATTTTCAGCAATTTTCGGTTAGCAGCGATAACAGCGCGGTTTCGGCCACAGCCACCAGCTCGGCAGTGAAAGGAAGCCATACGATTACTGTCAGCCAGTTGGCTACCGCCGCCACTCAGTCCAGTGTCAGCGGCATGACGAAAGATGTGGAAGGCTCTGCTGCAGCTACTTATGCTACTCTCAAGGGAACCAGCTTTACGATTACCGTAGACGGGACTGCCCGGACGGTAAATTTTGATTCTGCCTACGATTCTTCTTCCCAAACCGGGATGGAATATGTGCAGGCGGCGATTAATAAAGCCATCGGCACGACGACCACAAGCGACGGCACCACTACTACCACGACGATTAATAAGGTAACGGTCGGTACCGACAGCAGCGGGTATCTGACATTTACCCCTACTGCTGACAGCGGTGTGGGCAGTATTACTATCAGTGACGCTTCTTCCAAAGGGTCATTTTCGGCCTTAGGGTTTAGCAGCAGTTCCAATCTGACCAACCGGCTGAGCACATCGGATACCCTGGCAACCATTGCCGGCAAGCTGAAGTCGGATTATGCTTTTGCCTTTGATTCATCGTCGGGAGAAATAGCATTTACAATCAATGGTGAGAAGTTTTCTTTTGATAAGACCGATACCCTGAGTGATATGATCAGTACAGTCAATAAAGACACGACTGCCGGTGTAACCATGAAATACGATACGAATACGGATCAGCTGGTGGTTACCGCCAACAATACCGGCGCCGGCAACACCATTGCGCTGGAAGATACGACGGGAACGTTTGTGTCCAAGCTGTTAACTACCTCTACCGAAGGCAAGGATTCCCAGACGGTGCTGGACGGACAGAAGCTGACCCGCAGTTCTAATTCCATTACTCAGGACGGCGTGACGTATACTTTGAATGCAGTTACCACCAGTACGGATAACGTCAGCGTAACTCAGGATGTGGACGGGATTTATGATAAAATCAATAATTTCGTTACGGCGTATAATAGCCTGCTTGACGAAATAAACGGCAAGCTGTCGGAGAGTTATGACAGTGATTATGCGCCGCTGACCGACGCCCAGGAAAGTTCCATGTCGGATACGGAAATTACCAATTGGAACAAAAAAGCCGAAACCGGCTTGCTGGAGAATGATTCGGTATTGCAAAATATGGTGTATAATATGCGCAACGCGCTGATGAGCTCTGTTTCCGGGCAGTCGGAGTCGCTGACGAAAATTGGAATTACCACCAGTACCTATACGGAAAAGGGGAAACTGCATGTGGCTGAGGATACGCTGAAAGCGGCGATTTCTACTGACCCGGAAGGGGTAATGAACCTTTTTACGCAGCAGTCCGCATCCTATGGGGGAACGACTACCGTCCGTACGCTGAACAGCAGTGAGCGAAAAACCCGGACTAAGGAAGAGGGACTGGCGTACAAGCTATATGATGTTCTTCAGGACAATGTCGGGACAGTGCGGGATTCCAGCGGCAATAAGGGTCTGTTGATTCAAAAAGCCGGGGTTACAGACGATGCCTCGGAAACAGACAATGTTTTATCAAAAGACCTGGACAGCCTGGCGGATAAAATCAGTGATGAGGAAGACCGGCTCAGCAATGAGGAAGACCGCTATTATACCCAGTTTACCAATATGGAAACGGCTATAGAACAATTATCCACCCAGTCGTCGATTATTTCTTCCTTCAGTTCCAGTTCTTGATGAGGTGAAACAGCCAATGGAAGAAGCAGGAACAGCCTTATATGAGCAAATGATGGAAAAATTGGCTATCCTTGATAAAATAAGTATCAATACTAAGATTCAAATCCGGTTTATCCATCAGCGTAAAATGAAGGGGTTATTGCGCTTATTACGGGAGCGGGCTCAATATCTCCGGGAACTGCAAGAAATAGAGGAAAAGAAGTTACCGGAGAATCATTTTATAACCGAAAATGGAGCAGTAAAAAAAATGCTCCTGCTGATTCGCGGGAAACAGCAGGAGATTATCCGGGACAACAAGGAGGCGCTGGCAGCCGCTGTTAGCGAGAAAACCAGGATCATGGCTGATTTGCAGCGGCTGCGGTCACGGGAAAAAATGAATAATTCCTACAATATCCGCTGGCGGCATGTTGCCGGCAGGCGGATTAACCAAAAAGGATAGAGCCCTGTTAAAGGGCTTTTTCTTCTTGGAAAAAATAGCCCACGCCCCGCACTGTTTTGATACTGGAAATATTCAGCTTTTTGCGCAGGTAATAGATGTAAAGATCCACATTGGCCATGGCGCTTTCAGAATTATAGCCCCAAACGTGTTCCAGGATATATTCCTTGGTCATTACCTGCCCCATATTGCGCATTAACAATTCTAACAATAAGGATTCTTTCAGGGTTAAGTGGATGACCGTATCGCCCTTTCTTACTTCACTGCGTAAGGGATCAAGCGTCAGCCCGGCAGCCGATAAGGTATTGTTTACTAAATTCTTGTTTTTCCGGCGGGTTAAGGCTCTTATTCTGGCCAGAAGTTCCTCCGTAAAAAACGGTTTGACCAGATAATCGTCGGCGCCGGCATCCAAACCTGCCACCCGGTCTTTAGGCGCATCTTTCGCGGTTAAAAAAATCACCGGAGTATCAAATTTCAGGCTGCGGAATTCTTTTAATAAGTCGATGCCGCTTTTTTGGGGCAGCATATAATCCAAAATGAGTAGATCGTATGTGCCGGTAGCCGCCATTTCAATTCCTGTTTCCCCATCCAGCGCAGTGTCGATCGCGTAGCCGTTTTTTTTCAGCAGATAGGCCAGCGCCTCGACTAATTTGCGTTCGTCTTCCACTAATAGTAGCTTCATTTATAAAAAACCCCTACATGGTAAACAGCCGTGTTCAAATTTTCCATCCGTGGATTATCTTTCTATATTATAGATATAAATTCTTTGAATCTCATTGGAATTTTAAAAATTTTCTTATTCCACGCTACTCATATCTTAGGGCTTCGATCGGATCAAGGAGCGCCGCCTTCCGGGCAGGATAGATACCGAAAAATAAGCCGATCATGACGGTGACACTGAAAGATCCCACAATTGCCGCCGGAGAGATGACTGTATTCCAGCCGGCGAATTGGGTAATGGCATAGGCGCCGGCTACTCCCAGACAAATACCGATGAGTCCGCCGGTGACGCTGATCACAATGGCTTCGATTAGAAATTGCAGCAGGATATTGCCGTAAGTAGCGCCAATGGCTTTGCGGATGCCGATTTCCCGGGTTCGCTCCGTGACGGAAACCAGCATAATATTCATAATGCCGATACCGCCGACCAGCAGGGAGATAGCGGCAATGGCGCCCAGAAACAGAGTAATGGTCTGAGTGGTTTCTTTTACCGTACTCATCAGAGCCGTCAGGTTGCGAACGGTAAAGTCGTCGTCAGCATTAGCCGCGATATGATGGCGGCTTCGCAGCAGGCTGGTTACGTCTTCCTGGACCTGATCGATTACTTTATCATTTTCCACCTGTATGCTGATATTGTGCAGATAGGTAATGCCCAGGACACGGTCTTGAGCGGTGGCGAGAGGAATAATAACCGTGTCGTCCTGATCCTGCCCCATAGAGGACTGACCCTTGCTTTCCAGGACGCCGATAACCCGGAAAGGCGCATTATTAATGCGGATGGTCTTGCCTACCGGAGTGGTATTGGGAAATAGATTATCGGCAACTGTCTGCCCCAGTACGGCTACCCGGGAGCGGGAATTTTCCTCGCTGGTACTGAAAAACGTACCGGAGGACACCTGAAAATTTCGGACTGCCAGGAAGTCCGGCGTCGTCCCCTGAACATTGGTTTTCCAATTCTGATTGCCGTAGATGATCTGAAACTGGCTGCTGACAGCCGGCGCTACGTATTTTACACCGGCGATTTCTTTCCCGATGGCCGTGGCATCCTGCCTGGTCAGAGTGATATTGGAGCCTGCTGCCAGACGCACCCCGCCGGAAGGGGAATTAGACCCCGGCATGACGATCAGCAGGTTGCTTCCCAGGCCGGCGATAGAGCTTTGCACTTTCTGCTGCACTCCCAACCCCAGGGATACCATGGCAATGACGGCGCCGACGCCGATGATGATTCCCAGCATAGTCAGAAAGGAGCGGAGTTTATTTGCTTTTAATCCTTCAAAGGCAATCAGGATACTTTCCCAGAACAATCCGCCACCTCCTGCCTGATTTCATCGTGAATGATTTCTCCGTCCCGGACTTGGATGACCCGTTTGGCGTAAGCGGCAATATCTGGTTCATGGGTGACCATGATTACAGTCCGGCCCTGCTCATTCAGCCGGCAAAAAATGTCCATAATCTCGTTGCTGGACTTGGTATCCAGATTTCCGGTAGGCTCGTCGGCAATCAATATGGGCGGGTCGTTGATAAGCGCCCGGGCGATGGCCACCCGCTGCCGCTGACCGCCGGAAAGTTCATTGGAACGGTGATGCTGTCGGTCTGCCAGCCCTACTTTCGCCAAATTTTCCCCGGCTTTCGCCAACCGAGTCTGCTTATTTATCCCGGCATAGACCAGGGGCAGAGCGACATTCTGCAAGGCTGACATCCGCGGCAGCAGATTGAAGTTTTGAAAGACAAACCCGATTCGCTGATTGCGTACCACAGCCAGCTGGGATTCGGCCAAAGCGGCCACTTCGCTGCCGTCTAAGCGATAGGAACCGGCGGTGGGCCGGTCCAGACAGCCCAGAATATTCATCAGAGTGGACTTCCCGGATCCGGACGGACCGGTGATGGCGGCAAATTCACCCTGTTGGATAGAGAGGGTGACACCGGCCAGGGCGTGGACCAGAGTATCGCCCATGGAATAAGTTTTTGTTATATCGGTAAGCTCAATGATAGCCATTCTTAGTTCCTCCTTGCGCTAAATCGGAGGGTGCGACGGTCCCTGATTGCTGCTGTTCTTTTTTGTCGCTGTCCCGGTCCCTGCTTTTGCTGTGGACAGGACAATCTCGTCGCCTTCCTGCAGGCCGCTGAGAATTTCAACCTTTTCCTGATCGTATAAGCCGGTTTGGACTGGCATGCTTTGTGCAATGCCATTTACCATCACAGTTACATATTTTTGTCCCTGTTCTTCTTTGACGGCGGTTAAAGGTACTGTCAGCACATTATTCCTCTGTGCCACGTACAAGGTCACTCTGGCCGTCATTGTCGGGTACAGAAGGCCTTCCGGTGAATCCACATCCACGTAAACGGGATAGTAAACAACGTTGGAAGAAGTGGTGGCGCTGCGGGAGATGCTGCTGACTCTGCCGGTAAAGGTTTTATCCGGATACGCGTCTACGGTAAAGGAAACCTGCTGACCGGCGTTGACTTTGCCGATATCCGATTCATCCACCTGGACTTTAATCTGCATTTTGGACATATCGGCAATATTCATAACGACCTGGGGAGTGGAAATACCCTGGGAGATCGTCTGCCCGGCCGGAGTAGGCTTGCCGACGACCGTGCCGGAGATCGGTGCCCGGATTACATAATAGTCCAGCTGGGAAGCAATATTGTCATAGTTCGATTTTGCCACCAAATAATTGGTCCGGTCGGTATCCAGCTGCTGAACCGCTTCCGCGCCCACGGCGGCCAGCCTTTTGCTGCGCTCATAGTTGGCGGCGCAATTGTCGACCTGAGCCTGATATTGGGCTAATTGGGCTCTGAGGGTGGAGTCGTCCAGGACGAACAGAATCTGGCCGGCGGCTACCTGATCGTTTTCTTTTACCCGGACTTCGGTAATCAGGCCGGTTACCCGGGAGCCGACTTCTACCGTGTTGACGGCGGAAATCGTTCCGGTAGCGGAAACGGTGGACTGAATGCTGCTTCGTATTACGGTGGTTGTGTTTTGCGCTGTGGCAGGAGTACTGCCTTTTTTAGCATAATAGGCAGCTGCGCCGGCGGCAGCTGCCGCCATAAGCAATATAAAAACAATCCATCCTTTGTATTTCTTCCAAAATTTTTGCATAAATCAGCCTCGCTTGTTATTTAAGATAGTAACATTCTTTATTATGCAGGATAATTGTTACAGTTTTGTTACAAGGATTGGAACTTGATTGGATTTTTTCAGGATTGACGGACCAACCGTCCCGGGCTATTCTATAAGTAGAGTAAAATTATGGTTGTAAGGAGCACTGTTCCGTGAATAAAACAGTTTTGATCGTGGATGATGAATTGCGGATGCGAAAGCTGATTGCCGATTTTCTCCTGCGGGAAGGCTATTCCATTATCGAGGCCGATAACGGGCAGGCGGCACTGGAGAAGATATTTCAGGCAAAGGTTGATCTTGTGATCTTAGATGTGATGATGCCCAGGTACGACGGCTGGACAGTATGCCGGGAAATTCGCAAGACTTCCACTATCCCGGTGATTCTGCTGACTGCCAAAGGGGAAGAAGTGGATCAGCTTTTCGGCTTTGAAATCGGGGCGGACGACTATATTACCAAGCCCTTCAGTCCCAGAGTACTGATTGCCCGGGTCAATGCCTTGTTTCGCCGCTTGGAAAGCCAGCAGAGCCTGTCCTGCGATGGTCTCAATATTGACGCGGCGGCTCATTTTGTCTCTATCGACGGCCACCGGCTGGATCTCAGCCCCAAAGAATATGACCTGCTGATCTATTTGGCGGAAAATAAAGGCCGGGCGTTAAGCCGGGAGCAAATTCTGAACCATGTCTGGAATTATGATTATCTGGGGGATCTGCGAACCGTTGATACCCATATTACCCGGCTTCGAACCAAACTGGGGGCCAAGAACAGCCTGATTCAAACAATACGGGGATTTGGCTACCGGTTTGAGGTGGAAAAATGAATTCCATCCGGACCAAGCTCTTTTTGAATATCAGTCTGCTGGTCATTCTTTTTGTGCTGATTTCCTGGGGCTTGAGCGCCTTATTTTTAGAAGATTTTTATATGACCAATAAAAAACACAGTGTGATCGAGAGCAGTCAAATCATTGACGAGCGCTATCGTTCCGGCGCTCAGGACATTTCCCTCGAATTGGAACGAATGGCCAATAATCTGGGAGCCGGGATTGTGATTATGAGCCGGGATGGCAATATTGAGTACAGTTCGTTTGAACGGATTCATCCCCAGAAGGCATTTAACCGTCACTCTGTGATTTCCGACAATGGCGACGCTGCTCCGGAGGCAGCCGAAGGTCCGCCCCGGCTGCCTCCGGCCTTTGTCATCAAGTCACGGGAAGAGGTTGACGGCAATTCCACCATTGAGATTGAGCAGGATCAGGCACTGAATATTCAATTCATGGTGTTAAGACGCCGTTTAGTGAACGAAGACATGTTAGAGATTAAAATACCCCTGGCCGCCGTTGCCGAAAGCGCCGCCTACGCCAGCAGGTTTATCGCCATTGTCGGACTGCTTACCATTGCAGCCGGCGGTATCTGGGCATTTTTCTTTGCCAAACGGTTTACGGTTCCGTTATTGGAAGTCAGCCATGTGGCCCAGGGCATCTCCCGGTTTGATTTTTCTCGCAAATGCACTATTCACAGCGAGGATGAAGTGGGCCGGCTGGGGAAAAGCATTAACAATCTGTCCTATCAGCTGAATAAAGCAATCAGCGAACTGAATCAGAAGAATCAGCAGCTGACCGCCGATGTGGAAAAAGAACGGCGGCTGGATAAATTGCGCAAAAATTTTATTTCCAGTGTTTCCCATGAATTAAAAACACCCATCTCCCTCATTCTTGGCTACGCCGAAGGGCTGAAAGAGAATGTCGCCGCCGACGAGGACAGCAAAAACTACTACTGTTCCGTCGTTATGGATGAAGCAGAGAAAATGGACAAACTGATCCAGGATTTACTGAATCTATCCCAGATGGAATCCGGCTATTTCCATCTGGAAAGGACCAATTTTGATTTATCTTTACTGCTGGATGCGGTTCTGTTAAAATATCAAGGGATTTTCAGCGAAAAACGCATTACCGTGGAAATGGAAAAAGAGCCGGGGTTATGGGTGAACGGGGATATACTGCGGATTGAGCAGGTTCTCGTCAATTTTTTCAATAATGCCATTGATTATGTGGAAGACAAGCGGGTCATACGGGTCAGTGCGGCAGAGCGGGAGGATACATACCGGGTCTGCGTCTATAACAGCGGCAAGCAGGTTCCCGCGGACAGCCTGAAGGAATTATGGCTCAGCTTTTATAAAGTGGATCAGGCACGGACCAGAAGCTTAGGAGGATACGGCCTGGGGTTGTCCGTCGTCCGGGCGATCCAGGAGCTTCACGGCAATGCTTACGGGGTGGAGAATACGGCGGATGGGGTTATGTTCTGGTTTGAGATCAGTAAGATAAAGCGGGGGGAAAAGTATGTTTAGTATGCTGCGGGAAAGAACGGCTGCTTCTATTTGTTTTCTGGTTGCTGCACTGGTTTGTTTATTGGCGGGGTATTTTCCAGCCGTGCTTTTGGCCGAACCATTGGGTACAGCTGCGCCGGATCATATTACTTTGACCTGGGAAGGAGATCCCCGGACGACCGAGACGATCAGCTGGCGAACCGATGCTGACACAGTGGCGGGACAGGTGGAATTTGTGCCGTTGACAGCCGCCGGCTTTCATTCTGCCGCTGTCAGGAGGATAGAGGCAGGCGTTGAATCATTCTCAACCAATCTGGGGGATATGGAGCTTCATTCTGTTACTTTAACCGGCCTCAAACCCGCTGCGGGCTATTTGTACCGGGTGGGCAGCGGCGAAATATGGAGTGAACCCCATAGCTTTACGACGGCCGCTGTTGCTGCTTCCCAATTTAAGTTTCTTATTTTCGGTGATTCCCAAAGCGGCGATTATGGTATCTGGCAGACTACGATTCATCAGGCTTATCAGGCAAATCAGGCTGCGGCTTTTTTTATCAACATGGGGGACTTGGTGGACGTGGGTCAGGATTACAGTCAGTGGAACGGCTGGTTTGACGCCGCTCAGGGTGTGATTGACACCATTCCCGCCATGCCTCTGACGGGAAATCATGAAATGTATACGCCGGAACATCAATTTTCTCTGCCCCTTTATTTTACGGCTCAGTTCAAACTCCCTTTAAACGGTCCGGCGGAGCTGAAGCGGCAGGTATATTCTTTTGATTACGGCAATGTTCATTTTGTGATGCTCGACAGTCAGGCGGGGGAAGAAAGAGAGTTCTTGCCGGATATGCTGGATAGTCAAAAAGCCTGGCTGGAACAGGACCTGGCGGCGACGGACAAGCCGTGGAAATTGGTTTTCCTGCACCGTCCTCCCTACAGCAATAAGGAAACCGGCGACAATGCCGACATTCGTGAAGCTTTTGTACCCGTTCTGGATCAATATCATGCAGATATAGTCTTTAGCGGGCACGATCATGTCTATGCCCGAACCTTTCCTCTCCGCGGCGGCGAGGTGGTGGACAGCACAGCCCAGGGAACTATATACGCAGCCACCGGCCGCAGCGGTACCAAGACGTACAAAAAGCGATTTGCCCAGGATCGGAACGAGTTTTTTTACAACCCTCTGGAAGAGCCAAACTATCTGACGGTGGAAGTACAGGGCGACACCCTGAACGTACAAGCCTTCAGCCAAAGCGGGGAGTTGATTGACTCCTGGACGGTCCGTCATGGACAATAGAACCGTAGCGCAGTCCCCATCCCAGTTCCAAATTCCAAGTGCCATGCGCCATGAGCCAAATTCAAATCCATCCGCCTAAAGCGTCAGATTTTTAACAAAATCCACAAAGATTCTGACTAAATTGATCGCTGCGGATTCCTGGTTATAAATCATCCAGGTTTTTCGTGTCAGCTCGTTTCCGGTTTTATCGGTGAGGTTGATTTTTTGAATCCCCTGTACGTCATCGCAAATCCGGGAAGGCATGATGGCGTAGCCTAAGCCAAAGCGAACCATTTCTTTGCAGGTAGCTACTTTGTCGACCTGCATGCTGACGGAAGGGGGATGGGAAAAGTTTTCCCGCCACCATTTGTCAATTTGAGCTTTTAACAAATGATCGGTTTGATAATCAATTCGGGGTAAGAAGGGGAGTTCTTCCAGATTCACCTGGTTGACGGAGGCAATACAAATCGGCTCCTCATATAATAAATGTTTTTCGTTGAATCCGCCGTAGTCAATGCTGACGAAGCCGACATGGACGTTTTGGTTGTAGGCAAGACTGAATACATCTTTACTCCAGGTGGTGGTCACTTTAAACTCCACATTGGGATGCTGCTGTTTAAAAAGCCGCAGCAGGTAAGGCAAAGTATAGGTGGTCAGGTAGTTTGACGCGCCGATGGTTAACGTACCGGCAACAGCACTGGACAAATTCATCACTTCATTTTTGATATCGCGCATTTCAGCCAATATTTTGGCTGCCGATTTTGCTAGAAAATCCCCTTCCGGGGTAAACTGGACGCCTTTCGTCGTTCGCTGTACGATTTTAACGCCGAATTCGGTTTCAATATGCCGTAAACGGGCGGTCATAGCCGGCTGGGAAATAAACAAAGCCTGGGCCGTCTTTGTAATGTTTTTTTGCTGATGGAGAGTGCGCACAATAAGCCAGTCACGGTCTTCCAAATAGTATCCCCCCCAAAAATGTCTGGCGATAGAATTTTACTTACTGAATGAATAAATTCTCCATAGATATCCATTATCCTGTTAATCCATTGTATGATCAATAAAAAGGCAGCTCACCCAAAAAAATTGTGAACTGCCTTTTTATTATGATCCTTTTGCTTTGCTAGCAGCGGTGCTTACCAATAGCCGAGAACTTTCCACCAGGCACCGCCGATACCGACCCAGATTACAATATGCATAAGCGATACGATAAAGCCCAGTTTCCACCAGGTTTTTTGGTCAACATAACCGGCGCCAAAATAAACAGGTGCCGGACCTGTGCCAAAATGAGTTAAACAGCCGCAGACATTAGCGGCAATAGCAACGACAAAGGCCGAAATAAAGCCCGGTGCGCCGGCGGCAACACCCAGAGTAATCAAAGCAGCGTACATGGCTGTTACGTGAGCCGACATGCTGGCAAAGAAGTAATGGCTGTATAAGTAAATCACGAAGGACAGGACAACTGCGGCTATCATGCTTACGCCAACCATTTGATTCTCCAGTATTTTGGCAAACCAGCCGATGAAGCCAAGTTTATTGAGGTAATCCGACAAGAGAATCACACTGCCGACCCAAATCAGAGTATCCCAGGCCTTGGTTTCTTTAATCACGTTATCCCAGGTGAGAACTTTTGTCGCCAGCAGGATGCACAATCCCATAAAAGCAATCAATGTACCATCTAGTTTGGTGAACTGGGTTGTTGCCCATAATCCCAGCAGCATAATGAATACGACCAATAAAACTTTTTCGCCTTTGGACATGGGACCCATTTTCTTTAATACATCATCGGCCATTTTTTTGGCTTCGGGCGTATTTTTAATTTCCGGCGGATAAATTTTATATAAAACATAAGGAATGGTAATGAGGGCGATGACACCGGGGACGACTGCCGCTACAAACCAGCTGATCCAGGTGATATCGACATCCAAAACTTTTTTGGCTATTGCGGCAGCCATCGGATTGCCTACCATGGCAGTCATAAACATGGCGGAAACAACTAAGTCAAGGTGAAATACCGAGGTGATAAGATACGCGCCAATCCGCCGGGCTGATGCTCCCGGATGAGAGTCAAAGGCCTCGCTCAGGCTGGCGACAATCGGGTAAACGAGTCCGCCGGCCCGGGCCGAATTAGAGGGAATGGCCGGACCGATAATTACATCGCTGATAGCCAGGGAATAAACTAATTTCAGACTGCTGTCGCCGAATGCACGCATGACCAGATAGGATATGCGCTTGCCCAGCCCGGTAATAATAAATGCCCGGGCTAAAATAAACGCGGAAACGATCAGCCACACTGTACCGCCGCTGAACGCCGTCAATACTTGACTGAATTTTAGAGTACCGGTCAGCGCCGTCAATACAATAGCGATCAAAGCGACCGAACCGGCAGCTAAAGGCTGCAAAATAAAACCGACCACAGTACCCATAAAAATAGCAAACAGATGCCAGGCCTGGGGTGTAAGCCCCTGGGGCACCGGTACGAACCATAGCACCACAACGATGCCGACTGTTAGTAAGGCGGCAAATGATTTGCCGGAGAAGAATTTTTTTCCCATAAAAAAATACTCCTTTCTAATTATAGTGTTGTTAGGTGAAATATATTGAGAAAGCAATATTACCCTATAAATTAATTATCTATTTTGAATAGTGTGATAAATACCGCTGTAAGAATCAGGCTAACCCGCAGCATTGACTGACGGTAACGTTAATCCATCGACATCTTGAGTATAAATATTTTTATGGGAAATGTGAAATCTGAATTGCTGATATCTGGGTATCAAATATATCTATTAATAACGCTGTCTCTGCCGTTATTCAAATATGTTATCGCTGACCATCATAGATAGCTATTTTTGCAATTTTTTGCTAACGATTATAATGATTATATAGCAAGCTAATTTTTATATATTTTATATCGCAGGCACTCAAACAGGAGCATTTATATCCCCCAAAACCTGGCCTGAATGATACAGCGTTTGACCAGCCAACTGAAGACGGGGATAAAGAAGCCAGCAGCGGTATGATGTTGGCTTCTTTCAATGTTCCAATAAGGCGCCGCTTACCAGTTGGTAAAGTGAATTGTACCGGGGAACCGCTGTAGAGAAGGCCGGAAAAGCAAAATGGTAAATTGGGAGGATGAAAAATGGATTCGGATATTACCCTATGTGCTGTTGGCGGCACGAAAGATATTGCCAGGGAGTTTCTGCAGGCGGCACAACACGTATTAGGAAAGGCAGTTAATGGGATTGCTCTTACTCCCCAAGAAGTAAATGAACAGAAAGCCGACTTATTTTTTACAATGCCCACTCGGGTCGAAGAGTTAAGCAGCATTATTCCTAAGGATAAAATTATTGGCTTTGAGGTGATGCCATCCTGTAATTTTTTTGTCCGGATTGCAAAAATTCCCGAAGGCTCCACTGTGTATGTCTTTCATAATAATAAACGGGGTGGGGAAACTTTTATAAAAAACTGCCTGAAATATGGGATTGATCATCTGAATTTTAAGTATATTCCGTTTAAGGAAATACAGGAACAGGAAATAATCCAACGACTACAAGACGCTAGATATATTATAGGGACTGGTACTTTAGTTGGTAGAGAAGGCATTTTATATAATAAATATGGAAAGTACTTACATGCCGAGGTACAAGTCATCGGCGCTGAACGCATTCCAACAATTGAATCAGCATCCTACATAATGCAGCGGATAACTTCGTATAAGCATAAAAAACTATCAAGGCAGGTTGTGATCATTGTTCAGAACTTGTCCCAGAAGTTACAGCAGATAACCGCCTCTACTGGAATTGCATCAAGTTCAATTGAAACTGGATCAGCTGCTTTGCAGAAACTACAGAAAGAAGTAGACATGGAAGTGGTTCGCATTCAGGAGGTGCTCACTATTTCTCAATCTTTGTCGGAGGCGGCTAAGAACATTGGCTCTATTGCTGAGACCATAAAAATGATATCGAATCAAACAAACTTGCTTGCACTGAATGCTACGATTGAAGCTGCTAGAGTAGGAGAACAGGGACGAGGTTTTGCCGTTGTAGCGAAAGAGGTGGGGAAGCTGGCTAACGAGAGCAAGCAATCAATAGAAATAATTCGTAAGGCTGTACTCGAGGTGCAAGTAGCCGTCAACCAAATTGTTCCGGCTCAGCAAAAGATCGCTTCTGCTATGTCGAAATACCAAGCTGAGTTCGACAAATTCGTAGAGGCGTCAGTCGGTGAGCGGGATGCTCTCAAAGAAATATGCAGCGCTCAAGAAAATATTAGCAGCATTAGCAACGAACTATTAAATGCGGCTGAAATATTAGCTGATTCCCAGCAATGAACTGCTGGGGATAATAAATATAACTAGTAATAACGCTGCCGCTGCCGTTATTCAAATATGTTATCGCTGACCATCATAGATAGCTATTTTTGCAATTTTTTGATAGTGGTTATAATGAGTGCAGAGCGAGCTTGGCTTTTTTATGGGGAAATTTTTGTTAGACTAACGAAAAGCAATATAAGCTATGGGGGGATTTAGGGATGAGTAAGCTGTGCAAACAGGCGCAAGCGGGGACGTTGGAATCATCGGATATTTTAATCATGCTGGCTCCGGCCGAACCGGGCACGGGAATCGCGATTGAACTGATAAGCCCGGCTATTAATCAATATGGTGAGCATATTGAAAAATTAATTGCTGCCATCATAAAAGACCATGGTATTCAGGATGTTATCATTCAAGCCAATGACAAAGGCGCTTTGGATTGTACTATTGATGCTCGCGTTAAAACGGCTATTGCCAGAGCTTTAGCCTAAGGGGGAGAGAAAATGGAAAAAGAAAAACTGCGCCGGGCCATGCTGTTTGCGCCGGGCAACAATCCGGCCGTATTGCAGAGCGCGGGAATTTACGGTGCTGACAGCTTAATATTTGATCTGGAAGATGCGGTTGCCGTTACCGAAAAAGACAGCGCCCGGCAGCTGGTTCATAATGCTATCAAATATTTGAAATATCCCTGTGAAGTAGGTGTTCGCATCAACCATATCAGTACGCCCTGGGGATATGACGATTTAGCATGCATTTTGGCGGCCAAACCGGATTTTATCCGTTTGCCGAAAGCGGAAACTGCCGAAGAAATCAAGGAAATTGACGAAATTATTACTAAGGCGGAAGAAAAGTACGGCTTTCCCTCCGGTTCTATTCAAATGATGGGCGCGGTTGAAAGCCCGAAAGGCCTTCGCAATACCTATGATATGGCGGTGGCAAGTCCGAGAATGATGGCGGTGGCTATTGGCGGAGAGGATTTTGTTACTTCCCTTAAAACCAGTAAGACCAAAGGCGGCAAAGAACTTTTCGTTGCCAGAAGTATGCTGGTGCTGGCCGCCCGGGAAGCAGGCATACAGGTTATTGACTCGGTATTTTCCGATATCAAGGATGACGCAGGGTTTATGGAAGAGTGCCGGATGATCAAAGAGTTGGGATTTGACGGTAAATCCTGTATTTATCCGAAACAAATCGATATGGTTTACAAAGTATTTACTCCTTCGGCCAAGGAAATCGAAAAGGCGCAGCGGGTTCTGCAAGCTTATCAGGAGGCATTGGCAAAAAAAGCGGGCGTCATTTCTTTAAACGGAAAAATGATTGACGCACCGATGATTACCCGGGCTGAACGGGTACTGGCCAATGCAATGGCTGCAGGGGTGTATGAGAAGCAATCTGGTAATATGTCAAGCCCGAAAAAATAAAGAATTGTAAACGAATTCTGAAAAGAGCGTACACTTAATAAGCCTTTTCCATAGCCGAAAAGAAAAGGTAATATATGGGAATGTTAAGCTT
>JBDKTO010000087.1 GCA_039680175.1 Veillonellales bacterium
ATTATGAAGGCGAAGTACCACCACAAATGCTTATGATTGATGTTCCCGAAGCGGAGTATATTGTTTTTGAACACGGGCCATTCGATTATGAGCAGGAAAATCGTAGTGTAGAGGAAAAGATTGAAAAAGCAATGGCAACTTTTGATTCTGCAGGCACTGGTTACTGCTTTGATACTTCCCCCGGCAGAATAATTTACCTTTATCATAATCCAGAACGGTTTTTTAAGTATATCAGACCAGTACGGAGGTAAATATGAAAAATACCCGCCGCGCAAGCAGAAAATAAAAAAACCGTTGCGGCGGTTTTTTTATTTTCGTTGTTTAGCGGATTTTTAGATTAGAACCTATTTGCTAGGTTCCTTTCATTCCTTTTTCATCTATTTTTTTTGCAAAACGAAGGCAATAAAGTTCAAATATTTTCCACCGCCTGCGCTCCATGTTTTGCGGTCATTAACCGCGATCTCATTTTCCTGCATAAGCCAATCCGCCCAAACTTCCTCGTTGCTTTCCATCTCGTACACGGAAATAACTTCGGCATTCCGGCTGCTATTTACGATTTCTGTCCAATAAGCAGTATCTCGCAGATAGATAAGCTGCTCCGGCGTCCACGAGAGAAGCAATTCTTTCGGCAGGTTATCATGGCAATCTTTTTTCATACCGGGTACACAGGCGTAAATATATCCTCCGCTCTTGACATAGGGCAACAGTTTCGCGTCTAAATATTCCGGGTCACGACCCCAAAAATTATAGGAATCTGTGCTGATTATTGCATCGAAAAAATCTTTCTCAAATGGCAAGGCTGTAGCGTCAACCTTAACGGGTATTATCTGTTTATGAGTAAGACCCATTCCATCAAAAAATTTGCGGTTCTCTTGCGGGTCACTCCATAAATCCGCGGCATAAACAGTAAAGCCATAATCTTTTACAAGCATAACGCTTGTAAGCCCTTGCCCGCTTCCGAGATCGCAGACAAGGCTTCCAGCAGGTATTTTATGATTCCTCAGCATTTCCTCTTGTAATTTGAATGGGTTAGGCCCCATGATTTTTGCCAGCAACTCAGGAGTATTGTACTTTTGGCTTTTTACATATTCCATTATGATCGCTCCTTATCTCTCTAATTAATCTTGTAGCTAAATTATACTCCGCTCATTTTATAAAAGCTCCCTACTAAACGATACAGAAACAAAAAGACGACAGGACACATCTATTATGTCAAGTCGCCTTTTCAAGATTTTTTTACAGCTAATATCTTATATACAGACTTTGATGACAAATAATATTTACTTGCCAATTCCTGAACAGATACACCAGCTTGATATTCCTCAAAAATAGCCGTGTTTCGCTCATTCAGGAAATGCTTGTTATTTGTAAGCTCGCCCCACTTTTTTTTGCTCTCTGCTTTACGGGGAATATATAGATACTGGCCGTCAATATGTTGTTGTATTGCCACGATTAAATCGTCCGGCAATACACAATTTGCATTGATATAGTCCATCGTGCGCCTCCTATAATCGAAAAGAATAGGATTCCGCAAGGACTATCTTCATATTGGAATTATGCGATAGCCCCTGCTATGCACAATTCCGACTCCGGTAAACGTTTAGTAATAAGACATGCTCCTTCCTTTTTATCTGTTATTTTTTCAATAATGCCTGTTTCATTTCACCTTTTTAATCTTCAAGCAAGTCTTAAGCAAGTTGTTTCTAAAAGCAATATCAAAATCCCGGTAATGTTGGCTTTCTCCCCATTGGCGCATTTCTTCATGCTCGGGATGCTTAGGATCGTTCCAGACACAAAGAAACTCCTCATACCCAGGAATCCCGCCTACGTCCTCAGGTGGACAAGCGCCCTCACCCTCCAGAATTGTCGGATAGCCAAATTGATAATCAGCAATGATTTTCTCAAGCTCTATTTTGTGCCGCCAATCATCGCCGAAATCATAAACATAAGTCAGTGTTTTATATTCCTCAAGATATCGATCAATTTTAAGGGTCTGCGGCTGCCTTATAGCTGTCTCCAATGTCCGGGCAATAAACCCGTGCGGATCATTGCGCTTGGTCAGTGCTTTTCCCTTATATTTTTCTTGATAGAACTTAAACTCTTCATAGGCTTCTTCATCATTTGTGACACGAAGCTTTTCCTGCGGAAATTCGAACTCATATAAATGGCTGTCCCACCAATCCATAGCAAACTGGATCGTGTCATGCAGCCGCTTAAAGGTGACATCTGCCGGAATAATGACCCGGCGCCAAATAAGAGGCTTCGAATCAACCAATTCTATCTTTATCTGATATGCTTTCATCAATATCCACCTCATAGCACACTTTTGAGAGAAATTGGGTGCATCTAAGTAACACCTCTGTAGCCTTCACTTGCCTTTCTTTTTTTTCGGCTTTGGTATCGGCGTAACCGGTTCCAGAATCGCAATCACTTTCTTGTTGAATTCTGCATTGTCGATATCCAGGACATAGTGTTCCTTGGCCCCGTCATAAGGAAAATCTTTATCGGCTTCCCGCATCAGTTCGTCCAAACACGGCAGAATTTTCACAAACACGGTATTATCGCAAATAAGTAATATTGGTTTGTCGTTCACATAGACCATATACTCCCCAAACATTTTCTTGTAACGAATTTTGCCTACACCCGCGATCTGGTCGCAGACATATTCAATAAAATCTATAGCAGTGCTCATCTTTACCTCATCGACCCTTTCCGGTATTTCTACAACACCAGCATATCGTTCTCGTCAAACAACCAGTTAGGGTTATATGCGACCTCCCAGTAATAGCCGTTGGGATCGGTGAAATAGCCGCTGTACCCGCCCCAGAAGACTTTCTGCGGCTCTTTGGCTATAACTGCGCCCGCTTTTTTCGCAAGCTCCATAACTTCATGCACCTCAGCCTCGCTTTTCACGTTGTAGGCCAACGTAATTCCGGCGAACCCTGCGTCAATCTGTGGCGGGTTTTTCTCGTTAATATCCTCTGCCAGTAGCTTAAGCGGATACAGTTCAAATTTTGTGCCGGTAGTGTTAAAGAAAACCACTTTCGGGTTATCTGCTTTTTCATCGGTGGCAAAGCCCAGCCCGTCGCGGTAAAAACGTATGGACTGTGCCATATCCTTTACGCCAAGGCAAATCATGCTGATTCTGTTCATGGCAGCTTCCTCCTTTTACCTTTTTTGGCAATGCTAGCAGTAGTAAATACTGCCGCCCTTTTTCGTCAGTCCATTATAAACTGCAGAAAAATGCTTTTAATTTCTGCTTGGTATCAACAGACAGCTGTTTATCCGGAATGCCTAGAATCGCACCCTGTATCCCGTACAGCATGTGCAAGCAGGCACCGGAATCGCGCTCATTACGGATGCGCCGAAACGCTTCCTCCACGCCAATTTCTCTAAGCTGCTCCGGTGTCTCAATACCGACAGCCAGCAGATTTTCTTCCAGCACTTTGCCCACGTTTGGCAGTTTTGATAGTTCGCTCATAACGCATCCTCCATTTCGGGCACTCAAGTTTTCAAGTATTCTGGGTCAAAACGAATTATATGGTACTATTAACGACCGTCAGGTTACTGGGATTAATTTATTGCAGCCGCGTTAGTATTACTGGATGGGTAGTTACATGTTTACCTTTGTCCACCCCTTCAAGTATAACTGCTACTTTTGTCATAAAATCACAGTCCTCCTTTCTTAAATGCCAAGAAAACATTTAGTCTAATTGCTTCTTATTTTTAATATTCATGAATTGAACCCTTTCCAATCTTAAAGAAATACCGTAAACTAACAAGCGTTAAAAAAGTTATAAGTGCACCTGACATTATAATAAATCTTAATTCTACTCCAGTTTCTAGGCTTTTAAGAATAATCGTTGTCCCAATTGGTAAGTTTAGCAACACTCCTGTTAATGTCCCCGGCGCATATCTTCGGAGGGCGATAGTAGCAATTAGATGCGGAAAAAAAGAATTGAGACACACCATAAAGATAAAACCCAAATAAACATATTTAACAATCTCTTGAAATTGCCCTAATGTCATCGATAAAAACGTTACTATATAACCGAATGTTGTTACAATTATTAATGCAAAATGAAATTCTCTACTGGATACTTGCACATGATATTTTCCTGCATTTTTAGACCATTTTGGAAGCCAAATGCCTTCTTCTATATTATGCAAAGTAAACGACAATAAAAAAAATATCTCCACAAGAACCACCTTTCCCAAGCTACATCCTTCAACTATGCAAAAAAATCTTGCAATTTTGTATATACTATTATCAACTTTATTCCCCTGAAAAAACAAACTCCTGTCAATATTGATTTTAGCAGGAGTTTTGTTTGCTTTCAATTTTATTTTTATTACATTTCATGACTAATCGGTATGGCAGTACCCTCTAAAAAATCAACTATGAATCCCTTGCCTGATAATGGGGGTGTCCGCATACCATGCAAATTGTTGTGGAAGTTTTTCTTCTATATGATGAATGATGTTGCTGTTGGATTTATCACCGGGATGTTTTAAAAGTGTGGCATATCCCGTAATCTGGATAGCATTTACTGTTACCAAACCATACAATACCTCAGAGCACAGATTGCTCCATACCCTGTTTGCTGACTACGGGACTTCCCTACCTTTATCCGACAGGACTTTCACCTGTAAGCATCCAAAAATTTACCGGACGCGACTATCAACGCCACGCACTCCACTTGCATCTCCCTGGGCATAGCCCGTATACAACATGCAGATAATTAAAACGCTTCCTATACTATATGTTGTGATTTCCACATTTTCGGTAACTCCCCATCTCCATGTTAACCGAATTGACCCCTTTAATGGAAATTCGCATAAACCAAAGTCTATGCGAACATAAAATAAATTTATAAAATTAACGAAAATCCTTTTCTGTTGCGCTATTTCATTTCTATCTTTTTAGAGCCTCAACCTGTGTTTTGATAGAAACGTGATACTGATTTGCGAAATTGGAAATTCGCATAAAAGTTCTACCCCCTTAGAGCAAGGGGGTACGTTTACTTCTTCCGCGCTTTGATCAAAATAAACGGCGGCCTTCTCCGCTCATTTAATAGATCATTATTAGCGGCCTCAGCTTCAACACTTGCTGTCGGCTCCAAAATTCTTTCTATACCCAAGCCGTTGTCAACTAAGCTGTTAATAATACGGGCTAGGGTTCTATGATACTTGATAACCCCGTTAACGAGCCAGTTATGCTCTCTTAGGCCTTCTTCGGCATAATTATCGAGAATCCAGTGCAGTTTTTCGCCAGAATCATTCCTGCTCCAGCCTTCCGGTATTTTCTTAGCGGTGGCAATTGGATGCTCTTGTGAAAAAATCAAGAATCCCCCTGGTTTCAGCCATTGGCTGATTTCATTGATCAAACCGGCGAAGTCCGCAACATAATGAAAAGCTAGCGAGCTTAATACCAAATCAAAATCTTCTGCTGGAAAATGAGCCTCCTCCATCGGAATGCAGACATACTCTATCTTATCATCGTTAAAATCACGCCTGGCTCTGCCAATCATTTTCGTCGAAATATCAACACCCACGATTCTTCTTGCTCCTTGCGAAGCATACCATTTGCAGGACTCGCCAAAGCCACATCCCAAATCCAGAATGTCTTTATCCTTTAAGTCAGGCAGCAGCGTTCTAAATGCCGGAATTTCCAGGACATCGTTTAGTCCCGCCGAGTTTGCCCGTAGGTTGTCATATGCGTTATAAAAAAGTTCATTATCGTAAATATTCTGCTTCACGCCATCCTCCTAATACCGCATCCCGCCTACTTCCCTTTTGACCGCGGTTCCCATGAGTTGTTTATAGTATTTAGAATATGTGTAGCTAGGTTGTCGATATCAAACATTGAAACAACTCTTCCGCGGCCTTATCTGCCTTTTTCTTATCAAGCATACCTGTGATGCCGCAGAAAGGAACTACAATTTCCCCGAGCACAGTACACTTTAAATACCCGGCAAACATCCGTTCAAAAAGAGGCAATACTAAATCAGCGTTATTTTCAATCGGTCCCCCGCAGGTGACCAGCATCGCGACTTTTTTCCCTTGGATAAAGGATGTATGCTCAGGAGTAGCAAATCCTTTTGCCAGGCAGAAATGCCTGTCAAGATACTGCTTTAATTGAGCGGTAAAATTCCACCCATACAACGGAGAGGCATAAATAACGGCGTCTGCGGCGCCGACTCGCCTAAGCAGATCCTGTACATCATCCTTCTGAACACAAACTGGTTCGTCGGAAGCTTGTTGGCAAGCGAGACAGCCCTGGCACCCATGAATAGTAAAGTCTTTAAGATAAACCCGTTCGGCCTCATGCCCATGCTCTGATAGCCGTTTTTCCATTCGATCTAAGATCTCTGCCGTATTCCCATTCCGGTTAGGGCTTCCTAAGAATGATAGAAATTTCATAATAACCTCCTTGTCTTAACTGAAATTCCACGCAAACAGTTATGCGTAGTCAAGTTGTTACATTTTTATCGGACAGTCAGGGCGATGACAGCCTAACGGCACTGGCGTTCTTTGTCAATTTGCCTATCGATATTTTCAGTATACTTACGCACATAACTCAGCCCCTTCTTGATTTATTTATATCGGATTATTGTTAATGGTTTTATTTAGCTTACCTTTGAAAGCTGCTACTACATACATGGCTCCAGATAAGACAATTAATATCGCCGAAGCACTGTATATATAACTAAACCCGAACGCCTGGGCCACAACTCCCCAAACTACCGCGCCAATTATACCGCCAATATCCATTGCTCCTAAAAACGTAGCGTTCGCTGCTCCTCGTCGTTCAGCAGGCGCAAGCGAAATGACTAGTGCATTAAGGGCGGGCTGAACGGCGCCGAAACCCAGGCCGTAAATTATGGCGGCAGTAAGAAACATAGGTAGCGATGTCGCCATAAATAATAATTGTAACGCAATGGCTAACAAAAGCATGCCGGGAACAACTACTTTAGTAGTACCATACCGGTCGGCAATTCGCCCTGTCGTAAATCTTGTGAGAATCATAGCCAAAGCCATCATGGTATAAAACGACCCGATATCTGCTAGACCCTTCTCACGCACATACGGAGGCAAAAAGATCATTATGGTGGAATAGGTCATAACGATGATAAAGAATATAAACGATGGCCATAATGCAGTTTTCTCGATAGCTACCGTTCTTATATTTTTCGAATTCCCTCTAATTTCTGCAATATTCGGAGATTTGACGGGTTGACCTGGGATATGATAGTTTCTCGAAAAGCCGGCGAGCAATGCTAGTAGAATAAAGCAAGCGGAAAGAAGAAAAAGCGATGTATGGTCATAATGCTCCATCACGTATAACCCCAATCCAGGACCGATAACCATCGCCACCGAAATTGAAATTCCGAAAAAGCCCATGCCCTCATTTCTGCGGCCAGCCGGAATAAGATCAGAAGCTATCGTGCTGGTCGAAGTGGTTATGGTGCTCCATCCCATTCCATGTACTGCTCGCAATGCGAATAACATAATTATTGAATATGCTGCCGCATTGTATGAAAGGATTACCAGCAGTAACACAACAAGCCCGGCAAGCATAATTATTTTTCGATCTTTTCGATCCAGCAGGCTCCCAATCTGCAGACGGGATAGCAAGCCGGTCAAGCTATAAATACCGGTTATAAGTCCTGCCATTATTTTGTTCCCGCCTATATTCAAGACATATAATGGTAAAGTCGACATTAGCACAAAATTCCCAAGATAGGTAAGTAAATTTACCAGAACGATACAAGAAAAAGAGACTGTCCATAATTTCTCCTGATTTGTTACTATATTCTCTTCCATATACAATCCTCCCCCCTTTAGGAACAGTTTCAATTCCACACCAGTTGCCACGACCACAGAGCGTACTTGAAAGTAATTCACGAAAAAATTACGGCTCACACAAATTTCATCCACTATTATTGCTCTTTTGACTATGCCATGAAGTTTATATATAATATACCAAGATAATCTTCATATGTATAATACGAAAATCATCTTAATTTCATATAAAATCAAGTATGAAATTCAACGTGAGGAGTGCTTGTTCAATGGATATCAGGAAACTTCAATATTTCCTTGCAGTCGCAGAAGAAGGACAAATCACCCGAGCCGCCAAAAACTTACACATGGCTCAACCACCGCTTAGCCAGCAGCTTAAACTGTTTGAAACCGAACTGGGAGTTCAGTTAATCGAAAGAGGCGGCAGCCGTAAAATCAGGCTAACCGATGCAGGGCAGGCGTTGCGTCGCCGCGCTGAGCAAATACTGGAATTAATCGACAAAACGGAAAAAGAAGTAAAAGATGTGGGTGAAGGTTTGCGGGGAACACTATCGGTGGGGCTTGCGGTACCCTGGGGTATTACTTTAGGTGCTTCTTTTTTGTTGAGACAAATTTGCCGTTTTCATGCATGTTATCCGGCAATAAACTTTCAATTATGGGAAGGCGATATATATCGGATAGAGGATTTATTATCCAGCCGGGTAGTAGAAATCGGCATTACTAAGCTTCCGACTGATTCGGAGACTTATGAGGCGATTGCTTTGCCCACCGAACCTGTGACCGCCGCATTTGCACCTAAATGGAATGATGGTCAGTCAACAGATTCCATATCATTAGCCGCTCTCGCGGATAAACCGCTTATCATATATCGTTCATATGAGGAACGATTTTTGGGATATTATCAGAAACTTGGCCTGAAACCAAGGATATTGTGTACGCAGGATGATATTCGGTCGATGTTATTATGGGCGGAGTCGGGGCTTGGTGTGGCCATTGTACAAAAATCTGCGGCAGGCTTGATACCGGGCAGCAAGCTAATATTTAAGGAGATTATCGAACCGGCTTTAATAACAAGAACGATTTCGGTCATCTGGCTAAAAAACCGTTATCTATCTGCTGCCGCCCGGCATTTTATCGATATGTTTACTAAAGAAAAATAACGATTGTTAAGCATGAACCCCCTGTACCGCATTGGTGCAGGGGGTTCATGCTTATTAGCCATTATATTTTTTTCATATAAAATAAAGACTATTTTTGTATTATACATATAAAAATTAGATTGATATAATTAGAAACAAATCGGGGAGATAGCCAAAAAAAGATCACATGCAATCATACAAGGAGGGAGATATCCATTGATTTTCACACATCAAAGTGGAAAATTTTTTTATATTAGTTTAAGTGCCATAGTTGTAGCGATAGCGATAGCCGGCTGCAGCAGCCGGCAGGTGGCTGATCCTCCTCCACCTATCAAAATTAAGGCCATGCAGGTAGTCCAGCAGGACACCCCGATTGCATACGAGTTTGTCGGCCAGGTGATAGCGAAAAACGAAGTGCAAATTCGCGCAAAAGTGTCTGGTAATATTGTGGAAAAGATGGTAGCCGGTGGGGAAAAGGTTACTCAAGGACAGCCGTTATTTCAGATTGACCGCCGTCAATATGAGGCGACGTTGCTTGAAGCGCAGGGGCAATTGGCTCAAGCAGAAGCGGTAATGAGCAATTCCCATCTGGACACTGTAAGGTACCAAAGGCTTGCTGCCCAACAAGCGATTGCCGAGCAAGTACTTGATACTGCACTATCATCAGAACGACAAAATGCTGCGCTAGTAAATACGAACCGGGCACGTACACAGAGGGCGGAAGCAGATTTACAAGATACGCTAATTACAGCCCCATTTAGCGGCCGTATTGATGTAAACGACCTAAGCATCGGTGGTTTTGTTCAGGCCGGTCAGACGGTAATCGCCACCCTATCCTCAGTTAATCCGATTTTCATCCAATTTAGCATGAGCGAAAATGAGTATCTGCGCTTTATCAAACTTGAGCATGGCACTTCGCCAGCAGAATGGGGAAACAATTTGAAACTGATTCTTAGTGATGGAACACCGTATCCACTTGCAGGCCATATAGAGCAAGTGGATCGCGCGATGGCGCAAGACACAGCGACACTTACACTGAAGGCAGCCTTTGCTAATCCCCAAGGGGTGCTTATGCCTGGCATGTTCGCCCGGATTGTGGCACAGGGTGAACTGCGCCGGGGAGCTCTGTTGATTCCGCAACGAGCCGTTCAGCAACTGCTGGGCAAGACCTTTGTTACCATTGTCGGAGAAGGCGATAAGTCTGAACCCCGCCCGGTAAAAATGGGACCGCGTGTTGGTGACCTGTGGGTGGTGGAAGAAGGCTTGACAACAGCAGATCGCGTTATTGTAGAAGGATTTGGCAAAGCCCCGCCCGGAACCCCCTTAATTATAGAAATGGTAGACCAAAATGAACTGCAAAATACAGCTACGAATTAGGAGGAAGGTCTGTGGCTAGATTTTTTATTGAACGTCCGATTTTTGCCATAGTACTGTCCGTAATCATTACGCTAGTCGGTTTGATTGCCGCTTTTACTGTGCCAATTGACCGGTATCCCCAGATTACTCCGCCGCATGTCAGCGTCGACACCAACTATCGCGGGGCTAATTCCCAGGTATTGGAGAAGACCGTTGCTCAGGTACTCGAACAGCAGATTAATGGTATCGAAAATATGTCATCGATGTTATCGACCAGCGCTGATTCCGGTTCTTATCAACTGGATATCCAGTTTGAATTAGGAAAAGACGCGGATTTAGCGGTTGTACAAACGCAAAACCGGGTGGCTCAAGCCAATCCTTCTCTGCCACAATCCGTATTGCAGGCCGGCATCACCGCCCGGAAGGTGTCGTCGGATTTTGCTATGGTCTTTGCGTTATGGTCGCCTAATGGAACCTATGACAGTACCTTTATGAAAAACTATGGTGATATTAATTTCATTGAAGACATGAAACGCGTCAAGGGCGTGGGCAGTATCACCGAGTACGGCGCCGATTTTAGCATGCGGATATGGTTAATGCCTGATAAAATGGCCCGGCTGGGCATTACCACAAACGATATTGCCAATGCTATCAATGAACAAAACGTCCAGGCGCCCGCCGGAACCATTGGCCAGCGTCCATCACTTAATCAAGAATTTCAATATACTGTCAACGTTCAAGGTCGGTTAACAGAACCGACGGAATTCGCCAAAATTATTATCCGTTCAAAACCAGACGGGTCATTTGTCCGCCTAGGCGATGTAGCCAAGGTCGAAATTGGTGGCAGAAACTATGGCTTTGCCTGTGATGTTAACGATCATCCAGCAATCTTTTTTATGGTTCAGCCAACCACGGATGCCAATCTATTGGACACAGTCAGCAATTGTCAAAAAGTCATTGAGAATGCCGCCAAACGGTTCCCCCCCGATATGGATTACAGAGTGGTAATCGATACAGCTAAATTTGTACGAGAATCGTTGAAAGAAGTGGCAAAAACTTTTGTCCTGGCTTTATTGCTGGTCTTACTGGTAGTATTCGTGTTCTTGCAAAGCGCACGCGCCACTTTAATTCCCATGCTGGCCATTCCGGTATCACTGATCGGAACCTTCGGCGCATTTTTGGCACTGGGTTTTTCTATCAACACCTTAACCATGTTTGCTATGGTGTTGACCATCGGCCTGGTGGTAGATGACGCCATCGTCGTCATTGAAGCTGTGGAACATCATCTGCGCTATAACAGCCTCAGCCCACGGGATGCTACCCTTCGGGCAATGAGTGAAGTTTCGAGTCCGATTGTAGCTATTGCTTTTGTACTGGCGTCGATCTTTATTCCGGTGGCCTTTTTGGGCGGGATAGTGGGCGTATTATACAAGCAATTTGCCTTAACGATCGCTGTTTCCATGGGGCTATCAGCCATAGTGGCCTTATCGCTGACACCAGCGCTTTGCACATTATTGCTTAAGCCCTATCATTCAAAAACCCATACGGATACGGGATTGATCACCAAATTCTTCGTCAAATTTAACGACTTGTTTGAAAATATGGTTAATAAATACGGCAAGGGGTTGGTCAGAGTAATTCAGCGCTCGACTCTATGTATCACACTACTCGTGGTCTTGCTGATTGCGAGTGGCGGATTATTTCGGGCCGTGCCGACTTCTTTTGTTCCCCCCGAAGATCAAGGCTATTATCTTACCTCCGTGAATTTGCCGGAAGCGGCTAGTCTGGATCGTACGCAGGAAATATGTAAAAAAATTCAAGAACTGGTCAGTTCGCAGCCCGGCGTACAGGATATTGCTATCGTTTCCGGCCTCGATCTGTTAACTAGAGCGAACAAACCGAACACCGCCAATATGTTTGTTGGACTTACCCATTGGGATGAAAGAACCACTCCCGAACTACAGGTTGACCAGGAAATTCGTCAGACGCTGGCGCTTACTCGTTCATTACCGGAAGCGACAGTGCTCTCCTTTAATGCTCCGTCCTTACATGGCGTAGGTGCGATGGGCGGTTTTACTTTGATGTTGGAAAGCCGTGGCAGCAATTCCGACGAAGAAATGGACCGCATTTCTAAAGAATTTCTTGCCGCGGCCCGTAAGCGCCCGGAAATTGGAACGGTCTTTTCCAATTTCCGAGTCGATACTCCCGGCTATCGTTTTGAAGTTGACCGGGAAAAAGTGAAAGCGCTGGGTATTCCGGTAGACGATGTGTTTAATGCCTTGCAAGCTTTCTTAGGCGGCATGGAAGTCAACGATTTTAATATTTTTGACCGAACCTATAAAGTGGTGATCCAGGCTGAAACCCAGTTCCGTAGCGATATAGATTCCAGTCGCTTCTTCTTTGTACGCACCACAGCCGGGAAAATGGTGCCGCTGAATACGCTGGTAAAGCCGGTACCTGTTAGCGGCGCATCCCTGATTCAAAGGTTCAACGGCTACCGGGCCATTAAGATCGGCGGTACTCCTGCCCCCGGCTATAGTTCGGGGCAGGCATTAACCGCTTTAGAAGAAGTGGCCGCTCAGACACTGCCGAATAGCTTTAGTTACGAATGGGCTGATCAAAGCCGCGAAGAAAAAATATCAGGTGGCCGTGCTCCTATCGTATTTTGCCTGGCATTGTTCTTTATGTTCTTATGTTTGTCCGCTCTTTACGAAAGCTGGAGCATTCCATTTGCTGTTATTCTCAGTATACCCACAGGTATTTTTGGTGCTTTCTTATTCCAGTATATGCGGCATTTGGAAAATAACGTTTACATGCAAATTGGGTTGGTGATGTTGATTGGGTTAATGGCCAAAAATGCTATATTAATCGTCGAATTTGCCAAAGTCAGGGTAGATAAAGATATGGAGCCGGTGCAGGCGGTCATTGAGGCGGCTACCATTCGGTTACGGCCAATTCTGATGACCTCGCTGGCGTTTATCATCGGCTGCATTCCTCTGGCAATGGCTACCGGAGCCGGTGCTGGCGCAAGAAAAGCCATGGGAACGACGGTTGTCGGCGGCATGCTCATAGCTACGGGTTTAGGAATATTTTTAATTCCAGTGCTGTTTGTTGTTATTGAAAAAATAACAGCCAAATTAAATTCCCCCCGCCAGCGAATAAAAAATCTTCCGTCCTCACATCTAAACGAAAACTTGCCTAAGTAGTCCGTCCGAAAATTAACATCCCCTTATTAACCGTATTGCTTTTTGCAGACAACCAAAAGGATTGGTACAATAAAAGCCAGAGGTATCCAGTATAAAAGGAAAGCGATTTGATGCAAAATTGAAAAAAGATATTGTAAAACTATATCTTAGTGGAACCCACACGTGCCCAAGCTTGGCAGAAAAGTTAGTTTTACATGAAAATACCGTATATAAATGGATTGAACAATATAAAAATACCCCAGAGCCCGGCGTGTAAAAGGTCTATGAAGAACTTAACGAAAAAGGTATTTCTGTAGGCCGTAGCCGTATATGTTTAATATAAAATAAAAATAGGCTGCGCCAATGGCTTCCCGAAACCCATTCAGTCCATCCACGCAGAATAGGTAAACATCCTGTACTCCGCGGCTTTTCAGCTCATTTAGGACACTGAGCCAGAATTTGCTGCTTTCATTCTCGCCAATCCATATACCCAGTATTTCTTTATAACCATCTAGATTTATCCCCAATACCACATACGCCGCTTTCGTAATAATCTGGTGATTTTCACGAATTTTATAGTGTATGGCATCCAAAAAGATAAAAGGGTACACTGCTTCTAACGGTCGATTTTGCCATTCATTAAGTTGTGGCATAATTTTTTCACTAATTTTACTGACTAGTTCCGGTGAGATTTCTACGTCATACAGGTTCTTGATTTGTTCCGATATATCCCGAATACTAAGTCCTGCGGCATACAAAGATAGTATTTTTTCCTCCATACCATCGGCATTTCGGCTGTATTTGCCGATGATTTTTGGTTCATATTCGCCTTGCCGATCACGAGGAACAGCTATTTCAACTTCACCCAACTGTGTTTTAACTGTCTTTTTCGAGTAGCCATTTCGATAATTTTTCGACACGGATGATTTGACATCTTCCGACCGGCGCTCCTGTTTTTCGTACCCTAGCTCCGTTTCTAATTCTGCCTCCATGATTTCCTGGAGTACATCTCGAAACATGTCTTTGATTGCATTCATCACTTCTGTGGTATTGCTGAACTTTTCGCCTTTGATCAGCTCTTTAATGACTTCCTTAGGTATTGTTTTCATAAAAACATCTTCCTTTCCGGCTCAAATAGTTTTATTCCTATTCTTGCCAGTGAGGAAGATGTTTCAAACCTATTTACACAAAATTTTCTGCGCCCTCTAATTGTCCGCTAACCTCGTTCACTGCCCTCACCATTTTTCTTGTAACTTTTTCATATCTCGTTTTAGACCTGAAAAATATGAAAGCTTATACTCACTAATTTCCTTTGGCCATTTTTCTTCTCCATAAGTATAGCCTTCTAAAAAATCAATAACTCCATTTTTAATGAAAAGTACAAATCCGACACCATCTTTCACCCCTTTTATCTCTGCTACAACATCTCCTAATTGAATTGACTTAGAAGTTTTTAATTTGGAAATATCATCAGGTATTTCAAATGACGTAAAAAAACCTGTGCCGGAATACTCCCGTTTTTTTACTGCAGATTGAGCATACTGATCTCGAAGAACTGCTAAATTATCATCTTGACCATCCAAAAGCTTAAGCATAACTTCTTTCTCTATTTTACCAAATACTTTTCCGCCCAATATTATATCCTCCTTTATGGAATAAAAGCAGTACCAATTTTAACTACCCCATCAACTACATTACCCCTAACAGTTATTATATCTTCTCCTACAACTATTGGTTCCTCAAAAACACCTGTTATACCTTTAGAAATAATCTGGTCTTGTGCTGCATTTTGGAGAACATTAAAGGCTTCAGCCTGATTACCACCGTATCTTGATAAAAAATTTCCAAGGTTGTGCTCTGTTTTCCCAAAAATATGATTAAGTTTATTTGCATAGGAAAAATTACCGAACTCAATTCCAGCAGCAATTAACGCACCATATTTGGCATTATCAAACATCTGTCCAGCTTCACTTAAATTCGAAAGAACTGCGATAGGATCAAGACCCTCATCCTGAAGACTCATGACGGTAGTGGTGATGGTTGACAAAATATTTTGCGCACTTGGATATTCTTCAATAAAGTCGGCTGATATCCCAAATTGATTTAATATCGTTTCTTGTGTTTCATCTACCCGGTTCCAATAAGCTACATTATCCTCGTCTCCATTAGCTACCGCTTCATCTCTTTGTTGTTCTTGCCAATGAGTCAAGTAATTATTCTTCGTCTCACTAGCTGCCGTACTTGCCCCAGTCTGCGCATTGCCGCCAACTACTTTTGCAGCTGCTGCACCTACAATCGCACTAGCCCATTGATGAATAGCTGGGTCCTTAATCTTACCTAACTCATTTTGAATAAGCTGATTAAATCCTGCACCTGCTGCACCAGAGGCAAAGTTTCCTCCGCCCAATTTAGCCATTAGACCGCCAGTGAAGGCATCAAGAGCTGTTTTTTCAGGACTTCCCTCTTTTAATCCAAGATCACCAATTGCCTTAAACGCTTCTTCTCCAAATACCTGAGCTAATTCCTGTTGTTCCTGAACTGTTTTCTTATCGAATATCTTTCCTAAAGCGTTCAATGTATTTGTTGTTTCACGACTTAATCCACTAATATCTTGATTAGGATTGCTTCGAATATCAATAGTTCCATTAGCAATCGCTGGTTTTGTAGTACTATCCGCATTGCCATTAGCCGTTACACCTATGTTAGGCGTAAGTCCTTGATTTTTATAATTTTCTTTATCAGTAGGACTGTATTTTTTGCTGTCGTAGTTAACCCCGACGCTGCTTGCGCTATAATCCGCCTTATTCTGTATATCCGAGTACGTCAGCGTACCTGTAGAAAGAAGGTTCTTATCCGGCGTAGCCTCACTCGCGATGACCGCACCCTTCAGATCGGTATTTTGGCCGACGGTGATGTTAAAGCCGCCCTGGCCGGCATATATACCGGCCTGATCGGTTACCGAAGCATACTTCGAGTCGATCCGGCCCTTGCTTACGTTAGCTTGAGCGCCAATTCCTCCGGTGCCAATTTTTCCTCCGCTGCTGCTGTTTTTCGAGTTATAGTTGTCTATATCCTGCTGGCTCGCTATATTCAAGTCATTTCCGGTTCTTATTTCCACCCGCTCGCCATTGGCCTTTGATCCCAGGATATCCGTATCTTTTCCTGATTCTATT
>JBDKTO010000088.1 GCA_039680175.1 Veillonellales bacterium
ACGGATGAAGGTATTCTCCACAATGCCCGTGCTGTATCTTCGAATGCAGCTTGTTCACATTATGCGCGAGTCCGAGCAGGATGCTTTCGGCCAATACATTTTCCGTACCCCGGCACAAAAAACGCCGAAACTGCATATTCCATTTTACCTCACCAAAAGCACCTTCGGATTGAATACTTCGATTCATTCTGAGCAATTGGCCTTCTTCGCTCACGATGCGTTGTAAAGATTCCATCCGTTTTGCCTGAAAGGTTTTAGCAACTTCAAAATGTTTGCTCTTTCCCAAAGCGGGAGCTTACTGTTGCGTCCTTCAGATACATAAAATTGATATCGCGCCTGCAGGCAAGCTCAATCTGGCGAGAAGAGTAGATACGGTTCATGTAGGCGTAAACTAAAATCTTGAGCATCTGTCTTGGGGTTGGCTGATTTTTCCGCAAGCGGGAATAGGACTGGTAAATCTCGTGTACATCCATCTCCTCAATAATTTGTCCGAGCAACCTGACAGAGTCGTCTTCAGGGATAAGAATTTCGATATTCAAGGGAAGTTTTAGTTGAAAAATATTCCCCAGATTTGTATAATTTTTATGTGTTAATTTGTTTATTGGCATAAATAAATTTTAACACGCAATCCTCAGGCTGTTGAGTCTGGGGATTATTTTTTTCCATAAAAAAGCTGCTGCATTAAGCAGGTTAATTTCTGCTTAGTGCAACAGCCCCTTGGTTTATATTACTTATTATTCAATGTATTTTTGCATTTAATGTAAAAATGCATTGGATAACAAGCTTATAGTTTGCTTGGATAGTAGCGAGCACAGGAAAAAGCAAATGCAAAGATGCATCGGAAAAGGCAATAAATACTGAATAATCTGAGCATTTCGGGCATTGAATGCGTTGGCATGAAAATTGCATTCTATTAGGGAGAATGTTGCTGTAACGAATAGGCAGCGGTTTAAAAAATAAAGGAAAGAGATAAGGAGTTGAAGAAATATGACCACAATGATGAAAGCTTTGGTAAAGGACAGTCCCGCAGGGCAATCCATAAAAAAAGTACCGGTACCAACGCCGGGGCCAAATGAATTGCTGGTTAAAGTAAAGGCGGCAGCTCTTTGTGGAACCGATTTGCATATCTTAGAATGGAATCAATGGGCACAGAATGCCGGGATAAACCTACCTTATATTATGGGACATGAATTTTGTGGTGAGGTTGTATCAGTTGGCACTGCTGTTACGACTCACAAAATCGGCGATAAAGTGGCAGGGGAAACACATATACCTTGCGACCGGTGTTATCAATGCATGAATGGAATGCAGCATATCTGTAATAATTTGAAACTCTGGGGAGTGCATACAGATGGGTGTTTTGCCGAATTTGCCGTAATTCCGGCAGTATGCGCCAGACGGATTCCGGTCTCTATCCCGGAAGCTCACGGAGCTGTAATGGAACCTTTGGGAACGGCATTAAGAGCGGCGCATGAAATGGACTTAAACGGCGCTAGCCTTGTAGTAATCGGCTGTGGACCAATCGGTTTGTTTGCCATATCTTCCGCCGCTGCCTTTGGCGCTTCCAAGATCATTGCTGTTGATATCAGTGAAGACCGGTTGGCTATTGCTACCAGTGTTGGCGCTTCCACAGTCTTAAATCCATTGAAGAAAGATATACGGGATATTGTGCTGCGTGAGACTGACGGCTTTGGAACGGATGCAGTGATTGAGGCATCGGGAAATGTCGGGGCTATGAAACAATCATTGAAGTATTTGCGAAAAGGAGGACGCATGGCACTTATCGGATTGCCGTCAAAGCCGTTGGAGATGGATCTTGGTCCTGATGTGGTTTTCAAGGAAGCCAAAATTATTGGCATACATGGCCGGAAGATGTTTGAGACATGGACCCAGATGGAAAACATGCTGGCCGCCGGGAAAATCAATATCGACCCGATCATTACTCATACACTGCCTTTGGAGAGATGGCAGGAAGGCGTTGATCTTGCCAAGTCCGGTAAAGCGTGCAAGGTCGTGTTTGTGCCATAATTTTATCCGATGACCAAGCCGCTGGATAAATTCGACTAACATTCAGCCTTAATTCAGGCCCTACCTGAATTAAGGCTCATTTGATTTGTAGCTGACGTTTTTTAGAGGGTGATTTCTTCGTCACGTAAAATTCTTCTTTAGAGGGAATTAAGAGAGGTATGACTTATAAGCAGCACCTTTTTTGCACACATTGCGTTATAGCTTGGGTATACAGTTTTCAAATCTGGATATACAGTGAAATATATACAGGAAGGAGAACACCCATGTCTTCTATGAATAAGAATCATCAAATAAAAAAAGTAATTTTGCCATTTAAGGAAATTATTAAAAAGAAAAAGAGAAACAACGACCAGAAATATTTGTTGAAGTATATAAAAGAGTTGGAAGAAACGAATCGTGAGCTAGATGCAATTTTTAAGTTTTCACATGACGGTATTTTTGTTTCTGATGGGAACGGGATTGGGATCAGATATAACGATTCTTATTGCCGAATAACTGGCATTGATGCGGAGAAATTAATGGGTATACAGCCGCAAAAATATATGTCTGATTCTGCGACTTTAAAAGTCCTTAAATCTCGCAAGCAAGAAACAACCATGCCCGTACTTGAAAGTGGTAAAAAGGTATTAATTACTTCTAATCCGGTTTTTGATAAAGATGGGAATATTATTCGAGTTATTGCTAACGCACGCGATATGACTGAGCTTATAAATCTCAAGTCTCAAATAGAAGAGGTAAAAGAGTTATCTAATCGATATTATTCTGAGATTCTTCACTTGCGCAGCCAGGATGTCAAAATCAAAGGGATGGTTGCCGAAAGTTCTGTTATGAAGGATATTGTTGAAACAGCTTTAAAAATTGCCGCCAGGGAAGTTACCGTTTTAATAACAGGGGACTCAGGAACTGGCAAGGAAGTATTAGCACGCACCATCCATGAGAATAGTGAAGTAAAAGGGGGACCTTTTGTTAAAGTAAATTGTGGTTCAATCCCGGAGAACTTGCTGGAAAGCGAGTTGTTTGGCTACGAAAAAGGAGCGTTTACCAGCGCATCAAAATCAGGTAAGACTGGTATTTTTGAAATAGCGATAGGTGGAACGCTGTTTTTAGATGAGATTGGGGAACTGCCGTTAGCTCTTCAGGCTAAACTGCTGGGAGTGCTGCAAGATATGAAATTTACTCGGGTCGGCGGAACGAAGGAAATCTGCCTTAATGCCAGGGTAATAGCGGCTACGAACCGAAATCTTGCAGAGATGATACGGGAGAAAAAGTTTCGTAAAGATTTATTTTATCGATTGAATGTAGTAGGGCTAAAAATTCCTTCGCTGAATGAAAGGAAGGATGATATCTTTCCTTTAGCAAACTATTTTATAAAAAGATTGAACAAAAAATATAAAACAGCCAATACATTATCGCATGGAGTTATCAACGCATTTATCAGTTACGATTGGCCGGGAAATATCCGTGAAATGGAGAACCTGCTGGAAAGGCTTGTGGTGTTGGCACCGAATGAGCAAATTACCATGTCGATGTTACCAGATTACATGGTATCCAATGTTGATTTTAAAAAAATACTCGTACTACAAAAGAATGTTAGTAAGGAAAATGGGCTAAAAACAATTTTAGATAATGTTGAACGTAAAATTTTTGAAAAATTAATAGCGGATGGTTATAATAGCTACAAAATGGCGAATTTATTAGGCATTAATCAATCTACTATCGTTCGGAAGATTAAAAAACTTGGGCTAAAAATAAATACAATGCAATACGACTGAAAGATACCCGCGTGCTTCATGAAAAAGCTTTTCATTTGCAAGAAGAAGTGCTAGCAGCGGCCGCACTCCACCCTGAAAAACTCATAGTTCGCTATGGCGAATTTTCCTATCAGGCAGGACGCCGGGAATATGCGCGGCGCATCATCTGGACAGGAAATGCGGGGACAGGGAGGCTGTTTTAAAAAACAGCCTCCCTGTCCCCGCATTTTTGTTTTTCGCTATTCTTGGGTGTCAAATAACAAACTTGCCAGATGCTTTGCCTGTTTTCCGCCAAGCTTGAGTCCTTTGACACAATAATGACAGTAGGCCACCACTTTATCGGTGGTGATTTTCTGGCAGTGTTCCTGCATCAATTTTAGCTGCTCTTCTTTTGTCCGCGGAATAAATTTTCCCTTTGCATTTTCAACGAATCTTTTCGGTGCGAAATCAAGATTCCGCTTTGGCGGAGGTGAATATAAAGATATGCCGCAGAACTGCGTTTTTTCGTAATTCTCCGCTTGCTCCACGACAGCCACATTCATTTTTTGCAACAACGCGCGGACAGCCTCCTGTTCAGAATGGTTATCATAGGAACGCCAGCAATCCTGTAATGTCATTCTTTCATGCGAATAATCAGGAAACGGAAATTCTGAATCATTCAAAATAAGTTCCCACAGCGAAAGTCGTTTCACTTCTGGCAGCGTTTCCTGAAAAATGGCCGCACAATTATGACATACATATACCATTGTGTTATCCGCAGTAAAGTCCTTGTAATCGGGAATGCCGCTCCAGCGAGGCTGTAGCCATTTCGGCATATCAGCCGTAAAGTCTTTGTAGTTGGGAACACAGCATCTTATTATCTGCATATCAAATCGCTGCTTCAAATAATTTTGAACTTTTACGCTCAGGGCTGGCTCTTCTCTGGTAAACACACAGCTTGCCACATATATATAGTTTCTAATGTCCATCATCATGCTTCCTCCCTCTAGCCTAAGACTATAGCTTTATGTTACTATAAAATAGTCACTAATAGAAGCGATTAAATTCCATAGTAGTAATCGGATTTATCTATGGGAGCTGATAAAAATGGATTCAGACGACATAAAAATATTCCGCGAAGTAGCTTTACATGGCTCCATGACCCAAGCAGCGGAAACACTGGGATATGCACAATCTAGTGTTACGGCTCGTATCCGAAAGCTGGAAGCAAAACTGAACGTAAAATTATTTTATCGTGATGCAAAGGGCGTGCAGCTCACTCCCGCCGGTCAAATATTTTTAGAGCAAGGGCTAAAGATTACACAACTCCTGGAAGAGTTATACCGCCGCTTGAGTCCAAATGAAGTCCAAGGCGGTTTGCTGAGAATTGGCTCAATGGAAACTACCGCCGCGATTCATCTTCCTTCACTGCTCAAAAAATATCATTCCTTATATGACAAGGTCGAGCTATCACTTTTGACTGGAACTACCGAATCCTTAATCAATCAAGTTTTAAAGTACCATCTCGACATGGCATTTGTCGCGGCGCCTGTCAACCATCCCGAAATTAGCGAAATCGAAGCCTTCAGAGAAGAGATGGTTTTAGTTGCTGAAAGAGGGCAAGATACACAAAGCATTTCAGAGATCTTGAAAAATAGAACCATATTAGTTTTTCCTTCTGGCTGCACTTATCGCTCATTATTGGAACGGTATCTGTTGGAGAATCAATCGCTACCCTTGAAGCGATTTGAGTTTGGATCGCTGGAGGCTATTGTTGGCGGAGTATCGTCTGGTATGGGGATTTCTTTGCTACCCAAATCCGTAGTAGAAGACAAGATTCGAGCAGGTACTTTAACCGCCTATGAACTGCCTTCTCATCTACGAAATTCCACAACAATGCTGATACAAAGAAAAAATGCAATTCAAACTTCTGCCATAGCCAAGTTTATTGATTTAATCAATGTCAGCGGTTAGCAATCAAATAAAACACGGTTTCTGATTTTGTTGAAAGGATTCTCTTGATTTACATCATAAGTGTAATTATAATATAAATACTTATTAATTTAAGAAAGGATTGATCCACAATGACCGAATTTACATTTCAAACAGAAATAAATGCAAGCCCAGAAAAAATTTGGAAGATGTATACTAATGTAAAAAATCGTTTTAAATGGGAATCAGATTTAGAACATATTACACTTGATGGAGAATTTATAACTGGCAGCTCCGGTACTATGAAATTAGAAGGTCAACCGGCAATGTCTTTTACACTTACTTCGGTTGTTCCAAATCAAGAATTTTGGGATCGAACAGAAATTCCTGGTACCGGAATGGCAATATGTGTTGGACATACACTTACGAGATACGGTAATAAAACACTTGTAAAACATAGTATGAAATTAGAAAAAATTAGCGGAAATGTTTCTGAAGAAGATGTCAATTTCTTATCACAAATCTTCGGAGATACTCCACGAGCAGTTCTATCAATAAAAAAAGCGGTTGAGGCATAACAATGTTTCCTTCTAAATTTAAGGATAATTCTGCCAAAAGCCCCGGACTTTTGTTCATTAGAGCATATAATAATTGGCATACTCAAATAAAAAAAGCATTACGACCTATTGGATTAACCCACCCTCAATTTGTCATACTTACTGTTACAGCCTACTTACAAATCCATTGCGAAAATGTGACACAAACAATGATTGCGACCCAATCTGAAATAGACACCATGACAACATCGCAAATATTGAGACTACTTGAAAAGAAAAAGCTGATTCATAAAAGGCAACATCCATCTGACACACGAGCTAATATAATTATATTACTGGCTAAAGGGCAAGAGAAAATTGCTCAGGCAGTTCCTTTAATCGAAAAAATTGATGATGACTTTTTTGGAGTTCTTCAATCTGATAAAACGTACTTTATGGATTTATTAAAAAAGTTAAGTTCAAAAAATACAATATAACGGATTCTATTAATATTATTTTTGACAAGAGTAACTTTTTGCCGGTATATACAAATGATATTGTTGAAATATAAAAAAATCATCCAGGGAAATCGGATAGAAAAAGTTCGATTGTCGTGGATGCTGAAAATTCGAGAGGGTGAGCAAATGAAATGTCCTATTTGCGGCGAAAACTGCGACGACAATCGGGAGGTTTGTCCAAGTTGTGCGGAAAAGATGGCAGCTAATGATAAAAAAATTGCCCGTGCCAATAAAGCGATTAAAGTAATAGCTTATCTGATGGCGTTACTATTATTGCCGTTCATTACCATTCCGGGGACTATCATTTATTACGGAATAAGGTGGAATAAACGAAGAAAGATGAATCAGACTGACCCTGGTAAAATTACAGCAAATGAAAAATCCCTTCTTAAAAAACAAAAAAGCCCTCTCTAAGACAATGTCATTAAGTTAAGAAAACAAAACGACAAAGAAACAACGGAAAAGACAGAGAGATTGAAAAATAATGGCCTCCCTGTCTTTTCTGTCTATTTTTGAGCACCACAAACAGACAGATTGTCATCTGCCAATAAAAGGGATATAGTAAATAGGAGATTATGCTACACGATACAGAAAACTCACGGCTGC